>CAZXTK010000114.1:0-1507 GCA_964643665.1 uncultured Campylobacterales bacterium | reverse complement strand
AAAAAGGAACTTGGTTTATGAGCAATACACTAAGAAACAACACACAAGACAGCTTTACTATCATTTTAAACGATATGCTTAGAGATAAAAATATAAGTTTTAGAGCCAAAGGGCTATATGCTTATATGGCGAGTATGAGCAACGGTTGGAACTTCACTATCAAGAGTATTGCTACACAGCAAAATGCAGGTTATAAAAGTGTTATGAATACAATAAACGAATTGAAAGAAAATGGATATTTAAGTTATCAGAAATTATCTAATGGAAAAGGTATATATACATTACATACCCCAAACAATGATAGTGATAGAGCCAAAGTGCCAAAAGGGCATAATGCAGAAAGGGCAGGGTGCAAAAATGGCATAGTGCAAAAAGAGGAGTGTATTAAGAAGAACAATCCATTAAGAAAAACAATAGATAATAAGAATAACAATTTAATAAGTATTGATGAAAAAGAAAAAATCTTTAATGGTATTTGGGGTTATTATAAAATACCAACTAAAAATAAAGGTAGTAAAAAGAAATCTTTTGAAGTATATATTAAAAAGATACACGATAAATATACTAAAAAAGAAATAGCACTTGTATTAAATGCTGAACTTGCCAAAGATATAGGACAACGACACTTAGTTACTATTTTTAATAACTTTGATGATAGCTTAAATATTGCAAATGAGATACTTAATGAGCAAAAACAAATGCAATTAGTAGATAATAACCAACAAGGCAATAAACAGCCTAAATTTAAGAGCTTTAAAGAGCAAGAGCAGGATTTAAAAAACAAAGTGTTTGATGAAGCTCTATCAGAAATAGTTAATGAGCAAAGAGGAGTTTAAAAAATATGACAAAAGAACAAATACAAGAGTTGGCACATTCTATATGTTTAAAATTGAATATAGATACCACAGATAAAAATACTATCAAGTCAGTATTAAGAGTGTTAGCTATGATAAAAGATTATGAGAGCTTTATAGCATATATTGATGAGCATAAATTTAAAGATGATTTAAAATTTTTATCGCCTTATCAAAGATTTGAAAAACTTTATGATGACTATATAGCAGATTTAAAACACAATATTTATATTGCCAACTTAGAGCGAAACGAGAAAATAGTTAGCGATTTTCAAAATAAATTGACATCTTTGTATGGAGATTTAGAGTTAGATGACTTAGATATAAGTGCAACAGATAAAGACTATACAAAGCAAAAACTATTTACTGAGAAATTAGTGAAATATGAAATTGATATTTTAATGAAAGCAGAGATACCGATAAAACGACTTTTAAAAGCTTGTGTAGATTATGATAGTCTTACTTTTAAGCAAGTAGAACAAGCCACAATAGATATTATAGTTAGAAAACCACTTGCCAATTTCATCAAAGAGAAACAGAGTTATAGCAATATGATAGAACATAAAATAAAAGAGATAGTGGATACACCACAAATAGAATTGAAAAAGGATAATTAAAATGAAAGAAAAAGATAATACTATTGAAGCAGTATT
>CAZXTK010000113.1:0-1615 GCA_964643665.1 uncultured Campylobacterales bacterium | reverse complement strand
AAGATTTTGTATATATTAAAAGCTTACAAAAGTGGGGCAAAGCCCCAAAAGAGTAAGCTACTTCTCAAACAGTATAAAAGCGCCTGTATTGTAAATTGTTTCAGGAGAGAACCCAACGCCAGTTACTGGATTGGTATCATGACTGCTTCTATAATTGTATATAGCTCCTATTAAAACAGTTTTATTGTTGTATCTAAAAGCAGACATTATTGCTCTTCCTGTATCAAAAAGATTATCCATTTTGTAAATACCCGGAATGTTATCTGGTGTTGGGTATGTTGCTGCTAGCGTGCTTCCTGCGTATCCTGCTGGTGCAACTGTAAAGTCTGGATATGCAGGCGAAGACATATTATCGCTTACATTTAAATCCATAATTCTAATAGTTGGCTCAAGATCAAAAGATGTATTAAGAGTTACACGATTATCAACAATACCAGTAGCATTTGCTTCTATTGCTACAGGATCGCTATCATCTGGAAATGCGTAGCCTGCATATTGCTTGTTGGCAATTTGGCTTAAAGTTGCCGCCAAATTTGTTTTAAAGCCTAAAGCACCACCTTCTCCGGCAGGAAAATCGACAACCATCAATCCACTCTGCGTTACCATAGCTCTATAGTGTCTAGAACCCGCGTGTCTAAATCGGACACCATCTTTGCAGCCATCATCAGCTAAAGTTCTATGCTCCACAGATGTCCTATAAACCAAAGTTGGATCAGCATGCCAGTCAGTAGAATCAAACCCAAAAGATGAGTTATTGGTATCTAAAAGATTGCTATCAACTCTATACATTCCAAAAATTAGTTTCTGCCCAAGCCCAGTATAGATTGCTGTATAATCGCCACTAACATCTTCTGAACAATCACTATCTTTTATATACCCCATATTAAGCACTTTAGATGAGCTACTATTGCTCTCTACAAACAGTGCAACGCCTGGGACATTCATCAATTTAAACTCTCCAGATGGCATTGTTGCAGGGCAATCAGCTTCACCATCTTCGCAAGTTACAGTGCCATAAGTGCAAGTTCTTTGACCTGTAGAGTTTACATTGCCACAAGTTGCATCAAATGTGTAAATAAATCTAACTTTACCCATATTATCAATCACTTGCCAAGTAGCATTTAAACTGTAACTACCATCTTCGCTCTCTGTAATTGTCCACTCTGTGTAATCCCCTTTTGTGCTTGTTGTGGAGTAGGTTGTTTTAGTCTCTTTGGGATTATCGCTACCTCCACCGCCACAACCAATAATCAAACCTGTAATTAGAAAAATCAAAATCGAATATATCCAATGATTACGCTTCATTTTGTCTCCTTTTGTATTTGTAAAGTTTGTGCCAATAACACAAAATAATTTTTTAGCCCTAAAATTAGAACCACTTCAACCTATTGGTTTAATAACAACAATTACTATGAATTTAGGTAGCCTTATATTTTATGACAATTTTAATAATAACATAAAAATACTTATATATACCATATAATGGTAGTATTTTACTAAACATTTTTTGGTTTATATAAAAAAGAGCTTCCTTTTAATGTTGTTATGACAATAGCATAGCAAAAAATTGTGACAAAAATTATCACAATTGTCATTTTGTAAGATTTATGGATAA
>CAZXTK010000112.1:0-1620 GCA_964643665.1 uncultured Campylobacterales bacterium | reverse complement strand
ACTTATGCAACTCTTTTAATGGCATAACCAAATCTTTGCAATTTGGTATATTTACTGTTGCCTCTATTCTCCATAATGGCTCTGACAAATTGTTTTTTACTGCTTTATTGTATATAATTATTTTGCTTATCATAAGAATATTTGGGCTGTTAACATAATGAGTGTCCGTAGGCCTCTTGCTTTTAGGCTCCACATATCTCGTTAAGTTGTAATGTTGATTTAGAGCTTGCATATTGGGTTGAAACTTTACATCTAAACATATATCCACATTAGTAATATCCTTTAATATATCTATAATCATATGAGTAACGTCTGCCTGATATACAGGTTTTTCATTTGGTTTTGGCGGTGAGATTGGTATTAGCACAAGCAAATTGCACGCACGAGGACCTATGGGGATAGATGAGATAGTTAGCTATAAATATCAGATTATTGGGCAAGGGCAGATAAAGTAACAAACAAGGTGGCTATATCGCCTAATAAATATCTAAAACATTCTCATCAATAAGTTTTATAAAAAAAAGATTTACCTTGCCTCTGATATGTAAGCCATCATGTCTAAAAAAATAGGCACTAAATTTATAATAATCATTGATATTATAATATTTAATATTTTCATAATTAAGAAGTAGTTTATTGTATGCGCTATTTCTAAAAATCTCATCATACTCATTAGCCATTGGCTCAATAACTACACTAAATTCAATATCATTATCCTTGCATAGCTTAGCAATCTTGTCAAGATACACCAAAGACAGTTTTGGTATAACATCTTTTTGTCTTGTATATAAATTTATTTTGTCTTGTATTTTTTTATTTGTGTAATTTTGGATTATTTTTAAATCGCTCTTGTCTATACTTGGCATACCTATTCGTTTTGGTGGCTGATAGCTTACACTAAGTGCGCGCCTTCGCTTCTCAAAATATTTATCTACGCTAAAAGACTCATTATACAAATATGGTTTGAGTTTTTTTATTTCACTCTTTTCATACTCTTTTGTAAAAATACTCTCAAAATAAAAATACACGAATTTATCATCCAAATTAGCATACAAAAGTGGTGGTGAAGCAAACAAAAATATCTTTTTTGGTGGCTTGTTGGAGTGCAGATATCGTTTGAGTATAAAATAATTACCCGCCAATGAAACAGACGATAGAGTTGTTAGATCTAATATATGTTTATGGAGCTTTATTGCACTCAAAGCATTGATAGCTAAACTATCACCTATGATTATGATGTCGTTATATCGTGGCTTTTTTTGTTCTGCTTTATTGGCTACCCAATCAACCCTGTTTTTATAATGCTCAAACATTTGATACTTAGCCTCAATAGCTACTAAGATTAAAACACCACACAAAAATACCCTTACAACCCAGCTCTTATAACTCATAACCCTGCCTAAAAATTAAAATACAAAAATTCTGATACTTCATACATACAAAAAATACTATACACAAAAATACCACTAACAAAAAATATTGTTATGTTAGTTGGTTTAAATCTCTCTAAAAGCTGAAATGAGTTTTTGCAAATTAGAACTCCTCCAAACGCAAAGACTAACCAAATAGAGGTAAAATAATCCCCACCAATAGCATCTATAAACCCACCAAAGCTTATAT
>CAZXTK010000111.1:0-1696 GCA_964643665.1 uncultured Campylobacterales bacterium | reverse complement strand
CTGAAGATAGCATAGACTATGCTGTTATGGAAAAAAGTAACCGAGTAAAAGTTGTGCCATCAGATATAAAATGGAGCGATGTGGGCAGTTTTGATGCACTATATCAAGAGCTGCCAAAAGACAGTAATGGCAACACTATAAACGACAAGCATATATCAATAGATTCAAAAAACAACCTAATACAAGGCAAAGACAAATATATAGCCACAATAGATGTAGAAGATCTAATAATAGTAGATACCGGCGATGCGCTTCTTGTGAGCAAAAAAGGAAGTAGCCAAAAAGTAAAAGAAGTTGTAAAAGAGATTAAAAAAACAACCCAGCTACACAACATACACCTAACAGGGCATAGACCATGGGGCACATACACAGTGTTAGAAGACTCTCAAGGCTACAAGATAAAAAACATCGTCGTAAAACCACACAAAAGGCTATCGCTACAATCACACAAGCATAGAAACGAGCATTGGGTGGTAATATCTGGCACAGCAACAGTAACTATAAATGAGCAAACCTTTTTATTGCAACAAAACGAATCTACATATATAAAAGCAGGTGATGTTCACAGGCTAAGCAATGAGAGAGATGAGGATTTGGTAATTGTAGAAGTGCAAGTTGGCGAATATACTGGAGAAGATGATATAATAAGGATAGAAGACGATTTTAAAAGGATCTAAATGCTACTGCTCGGCACCAAATATAGCATTACAGATGAAGAGAAGAAACTGCTTTTAACCAAAGTAGCCAAAATCCATACCATTGATATTAAGCGCTCTTACGATGATGAGGTGATAGAGCAGATAAGATCGCATATCAAAAACAACAAAGTGGAATTTTTGGTGCTAAATCTTGACAAAAAACTATCTATGCATATGAAAGGGTTTTTAGAAGAGGTAGAACACTCCGGAATAAAGATACTCATATTTATAGAATTTGCTAAGAAATTTCTAAACAGAGAATTTATAGAATTTAACGCAAACAACATAGAAACATACAAATGTATACACAACAGCCACTCAAATAGCATAATCAAGAGTGCATTTGATTATGTGTTTGCTATTTGCGCTTTGGTTGCAATGTCGCCTATCATGCTACTAGTTGCTTTGGCAATAAAAATAGTCTCTCCTAGTGGAAGTGTGTTTTTTACTCAGCAGAGATTGGGTTTGAATGGTAAGTTTTTTAGAGTTTGGAAGTTTAGAACAATGGTTATAGATGCAGAAGATAGGTTGCAAAAGATGTTAGATGCTGATGAAAATATAAAAAAACAATATCTAACCTTCAGGAAGCTATCAAATGACCCAAGGATTATTCCGATTATTGGTAGGTTTTTGAGAAAAACAAGCATAGATGAGCTTCCTCAGTTTTTTAATGTATTGTTAGGCGAGATGTCAATAGTAGGACCACGACCTTATATAGAAAATGAATTACACAACCACGATAGCAAATTTTTAGACATTATACTATCTGTAAAGCCAGGCATAACAGGTCTTTGGCAAGTGAGTAGCAGAAATGACACCGTATTCAACAATAGAGTTATGCAAGATGTAGAATATGTGGCAACCCAATCTTTTGTTAATGATTTAAAAATAATCTTTAAAACAATTTTCGTTGTCCTTAAAAGAAGGGGAGTATAATTGCCACCACATCACAATCAGGAGATGGTTTATGATATTCAAAGATAGCACAAGATTTATTC
>CAZXTK010000110.1:0-1722 GCA_964643665.1 uncultured Campylobacterales bacterium | reverse complement strand
GTTTAATATATATTATTATATGTATTTTATCTAATATATTCTTGAAGTCCACTTAATAATAAAAATATATCAATTTTAAAAGCTCAATATCTCTTTTTTTCTTAGGCATAAATAATATTTTTTACTATTTTATTTTTGTAGTAAGTAATACTACACCCCTTGGGTCAAAACAACTATACATGAATTTTCATCTCTCATTTTTTGATTTATGATAAATTTATCATCTTCTATTATACCTATAAATATCATACTATTTTTTAGTAGTACTATTTTTATATCTTCGAGAGACATTTTATATAGTGCTTGATAATCTTGAGAATTTAATATATATAATTCATTTCCATCTGGATGTGTTATTTCGTTAAAAATTTCTGATATGCCATGATTAAATAATACTTGAGCTATATATTGAGCTACTAATTTTTCAGATAAAATGATAAAAAATATAAATAAAAGAAAAAATGAGATTTATATTAGTATAGTTTTTATCTCATCACTTTTTGTGGGTAATTTATTATGTTATGTTAAAATACTATAAATATACATAAAGGATTGTAATGATTATAGGTGTGCCAAAAGAGATAAAAAACCATGAATACAGAGTAGGGCTAACCCCTGATAGTGCAAAAGAATGCATAAAACACGGTCATAGCGTATATGTGCAAACAAAAGCAGGTGAAGGAATAGGCTCAAGCGATGAAGAGTATATAAAAGTTGGGGCTAAGATTCTTGGTAGTGCAAAAGAGATATTTGATATTGCTGATATGATTGTAAAAGTAAAAGAGCCTCAAAATATAGAGGTTAATATGCTAAGAGAAGATCAGATTTTATTTACTTATTTGCATTTAGCCCCAGACCCAAAACAAACCGAGGGGCTTATAAAAAGTGGTGCAAAATGTATTGCCTATGAAACTGTAACATCGCCTCTTGGTGGTTTGCCTTTACTTGCACCTATGTCTAAAGTAGCAGGAAGATTAGCCACACAAGTTGGGGCTCATTACTTAGAGCATGCAAATGGCGGGCTTGGTGCATTGCTTGGTGGCGTTGCTGGTGTTGCACCAAGAAAGGTGGTTATTATAGGTGCTGGCGTTGTAGGCACACACTCTGCTTCAATGGCTGTTGGGTTAGGTGCAGATGTATGGGTGATTGATAATAATACAAACTCACTTGAAAGACATTGGCAACAATTTGGAAACTCTACAAAAACCATTTTCTCTACTACTGCATCTTTGAGCAAACACATACAAGATGCCGATTTAGTAATTGGTAGTGTTTTGATACCAGGTGCGTCTGCTCCTAAACTTGTTAGTGAAGATATGATTAAGCAGATGAAAAAAGGCTCTGTGTTGGTAGATGTTGCAATAGATCAAGGCGGGTGTTTTGAAACATCAAAAGTAACTACGCATGATGAGCCAGTTTATACTAAACACGGGGTTATTCATTATTGTGTGGGCAATATGCCAGGAAGTGTGCCTCTTACTTCTACTTATGCGCTAAATAATGCTACATTGCCTTTTGTTATAGCTTTGGCTAATAAAGGTTGCGAGCAAGCTCTAAGAGATGATGAGCATTTAGCTAATGGGCTAAACATATATAAAGGCAAAGTAACTTGCAAAGAAGTCGCACAAAGTTTGGGTTATGATTATACTCCTGTAAAAGAAGTTGTGAGTTAGTTTTTTATACTTCTTTTTATATTTTAATTTTTGTTTATAACTTCTTTTT
>CAZXTK010000109.1:0-1739 GCA_964643665.1 uncultured Campylobacterales bacterium | reverse complement strand
AAGCAAAGCTCTATATTTTGGCACTTTTTATCTGCGCTTTTTATGTTTTTTAGTGTCTAAATAATTCAATTGTTTTAGTTTTTTATATATTAATTCCAATATTTTACCACCAGCTTTCCCTCCGTGCCCTCCGTGTTCTACTAAAACAACCACCACATATTGTGGGTTTTTATAAGGTGCGTATGATGTAATCCATGCATGCGATCTTGTAAAATATTCAAGTTCTTCTTCTTTCATTCTCTCTTTTTCATCTTGAGCTATAGATATAACTTGCGCTGTTCCTGTTTTTGCCGCTATTGGTATAGTTGTATTTATATATTTGTGCAAAGTTCCTCTTTTATTAACAACAACCGCTCTCATAGCTCTTCTCATTTGTTTTAGGTATTTTTCTTTGACATCTAATTTTGTTATGTTTTGCGCACTCTTATCTTTTAAAAAATGAGGTCTTATCATTTTAGAAGTAGCAATAGCTGCTGTGTATTTTGCAATTTGTATAGGCGTAACTAGCATATACCCTTGCCCTATTGCAGAGTTTAGTGTCTCGCCTATATACCAAGGCAATGAATACCTATATCTTTTCCAGCTTTTATTTGGATTAACACCAATAAACTCATTAGGCAAATCAATACCACTCTTAGCACCTAAACCAAATTTAGATAACACTCTTGATATCTCATTTACACCTACTTGTTGGCTTAGCTCATAAAAATACACATCGCAACTCTCCGTTATGGCTCGCTTCATATTTACCTCTCCATGCCCCCAAACAGCCCAACATCTAAACTTTCTTTTGCCTACTTTTGAAACCCCTCCACAATGAATCTTTTTTCGTGGAGATACTTTATTTTCTAAAAATGCAATCGCTGTTCCCATTTTAATAACAGAGCCTGGGGGGTATAAACCATTGGTGATTTTATTTGTAAATGGGTGGTTAAAATCTGTTATTATTTTTTGCCATTCCTTTTTGCTTATACCTCGTGCAAATATATTATTATTAAATTCAGGATATGAACCAGCTGCCAATATCTCACCATTTTTGACATTCATAATTATCCCAACACCAGATAACCCCTTAAACAATTCGTTTAAATACTGCTGCAATCTAATGTCAATAGTCAATTGCAAATGTTTACTTGAAGGTTTTTTATACTCTAATACTTTTATCTCATTATAGGTAGAATCAACAATGCTTTTTTTATAGCCCAACTCGCCTGAGAGCTCAGAATTGTAATATTTCTCTACACCGGATTTGCCTTGTATTTTATAATATGTAGCTTTTTTATCTTTTTTGATATTTGAGATGGTTGTTTTACTAGCATAGCCTATCAAATGTCCTGCCACTTGTTTGTATGGGTATATTCTTTTTGTTGATGGATTCATTTTGATATTTGGATCTAAGCTTAATTTTAGGAAATACTTTAAGCCTTCTTGAGATGTAATATAAGGCACAACTTCAACATAATCATGCTTATATAAACTATCTCTATCTAAATAAATTTTAGTTATGTTTATGTGCTTTAAAGATGGGATAGATGCTATTGTTTTAGCAAGTCTATCAAGGGTTTTTTGTTTATTTTTGCCCGATAAATGTGGTTTTATATTGATGCTAAAACCTGCCTCATTGAATGCTAATAATTTATTATTTCTATCTCTAATTTCGCCTCGTGGCGCCACACTATATGTATATTTTATAGAGTTTTTTTGTCCAAGAGCAACAAATTTGTCATGCTTATACACGC
>CAZXTK010000108.1:0-1746 GCA_964643665.1 uncultured Campylobacterales bacterium | reverse complement strand
ATAGCAACTATAAGCTTAACAAACTGTAGCAACTCTAATAGCCAAACAATAGCACCAAATAACAATATATATACAAAACAACAAAAATCAATTTCAGACAAGCCTATTGAAGTTGCAAAAGAGTTTGTAGAGGCAATAGCAAATGATGACAGAGCAAAAGTAGAAGAGTTAACTGGACACTCAAGAAGTTTACTAACATTTATCTATGGGGATAAGCAAGCTCTACAAAGAGCTAAAAAGATTATATCAACAATAGATAAAAACTCATGGAGACAACAACCTATAAATAGCATAGCCACAGAAGTTAGAGTAGATGCATACGATAGTAAATTAGGAAAATTCCCAATAGTTTTTGAAGTAAGCAAAGCTGACAGACCAGAAGGCAACAAAAAGTTATATATTAGTAGCTTTCATTAACTAAAGGAGTATAAAGTGGCATATATAATTTTAATAATATTAGTAGTTATATTAATAATCTATTTTATTTTATCAAAAAAGAAAGAGCGTGCATTTGTAATTTCTGCTGTGATTGTAGGAATATATCTTTTATTTGTTAAACTTGCTTGTGGTCCCAACTGGTTAGATGTTTGGATGTTTAAACCCATATCAAAAGAGATTAAAAATTATATCATTAAAAAAGGAGTGCCAAATAGTCTTAAAGAGATTCATAATTTTCCATACCCATTAAAGGGGTGTAAAATAGAGCGAATTAAATCTGCCTATGATATAAAAAATGAAAAGTGCCTTTTTTTTAAAGATAATAAAGCTTATTACATATCATCTGAGTATTACTATGATACTGATGAGAAAAAAGAGAGTTATTATGTTTCAATAGAGAACCCAAGAAGCAAAACAGTTGGTAATTTTGGTTTTTTGTATGATAGTGATAAAAAAGTTATATCAGAAGATATTCATTTTACAACTACAGGCATATCTACTTTTTGCTCATCATTAAAACAGTAAAAAACAATTTGTCAACTAAAGGAGTATTATGAAAACAAAAAATGATGTTAGATTTTCAAGTTTTTCTGAAAGAGTTGGAGCATTTTTCATAGATTGGGCTATTTTTGCTTTTTTTCTTTTGATGGTTATGATAGTTGCCAAAAAAAGCGTTAGTTATATGCCACTCTTTTTTCCATTTTTTATGTTTATTTTGATAACATCAAATCAGTTAATGAAAAAAGGTGCAACTATAGGAGAAAGATTTTTTAATCTTAAAACATTAACTATTGAATATGAAAAGTTATCTCCAGGACAAGCCATAACAAGGCAGATATTTCTTATAGTAATATCATTTATAGAGATGGTTCTGGTAACTTTTGTTTCTTATTTAACAGGTTGTCCACCTTGTCTATTACTGTTTATCTTTTTGGCTCCAGTAACACAAATGGTGTATGAAGCACTATCTAAAACATGCCAAATAGGTAAAAAAGATTTTAAATATTCTGATCTGTTTGTAGCAAAGTTAATATTAGCTGGTTTACTCTCTATTGGTATTACTTTGGCAATTTTTGCTTATGAGCTTAAAGGTGCAAATTTTCATGCGTAAAATTATATTGTTTTAAATATTAAAGTGTAAATGTAGATTAGATTGTTTATGCTATAATACCCCAAAAAATTAAGGGGCATTAATGAGTATTTTAAGAAAATTTTCTAAAGTGGCGCTTACTACTGGTTTGGGTGCATTTTTAGTTACTGGGCTTAACAGTTGTGGTGGTAGTGAGCAAAATCAAGCGCAAGAGCAGC
>CAZXTK010000107.1:0-1762 GCA_964643665.1 uncultured Campylobacterales bacterium | reverse complement strand
AATTAGAAGTGAAATCGGACGAATCAGAATTATTTCAATCTATACGGGGATTATGCCGTGCCTTTTTCCAATATGATAAATTGACGATCGTATTCTCTGCAGGGGACAAGAATAAAGGAATGATTAAACTGGTCGATGGTCTTCATGATGATATTGATGAAGGAGAAGAATTCCATATCCAAAATACGCTACATGGATTGGTAATCCAGGATGGAAAAACCATTTGTTCAAATGCATGGTTTGAGGATTTTCCTGAGATGAATCGGTTTAAACCGGGAGACAATCGAGACTTTAATTTTATGTCCGTTCTCAGTGTTCCACTTAAATCCAACGATGAAACCATAGGCGCCATAACGATGGAGCGATTAAAATCGAGAATTTATTTAGATTCGGATGTACGGTTACTTGAACTATTGTGCGGTACAGTAAGCTCAATCCTCAATTGGCAGCAAGAGTATAAAAAAGTCCATCTTACTTCGATTCATGATGGGTTAACAGGGTTGTTAAACCATAAGGCATTCTTAGATCGGTTCGAAGAGGAAATAAGTCGTGCTGGACGATTTAACCAAATGTTGGGATTGGTCGTGTTGGATTTAGATAAATTTAAATTGGTAAATGATAATTACGGACATTTGTATGGTGATTATGTCCTGCGGGAAGTGGCTCAAGTCATTACTGAAAATGTGCGTGTTATTGATATAGTGGGAAGATACGGCGGAGAAGAATTTGCTGTTTTACTCGTTAATACGGACATTAAAGCATGTTTACCTCTTGCACAAAGAATTGTAAAATCCATTGCTGGAAAAACGTTTTTAGAGGGTGGTATAGCCGTCAAAATAACCATTAGCGCTGGAATGGCAGGTTTTCCCCATCATGCAGAAAAAGTACGCAGTTTGATCGCTAAAGCTGACAAGGCTATGTATGATACAAAAGCGCAGGGTGGGAATGATGTTACTATTGCTCTGGAAATGTAAAAACCGCATTCATTTTCGGAACATTTGAGCTTGTTTAATGTTTAGATTCTCGAGAACAAAACCGTATGAAAATATTTAAGTTAAATATCATTCTCTTATTTCTACTAATATTCTTTGGGTGTGGGACAACAGTACCTAAAATATCGAACCCCCAAGACCAGGTAAAGATGGAATCAGCAGTAGAAAAAGCTCCCAACCCGGAGGGACTGCGTCACTTTATGGATGGCCAAATGATGATGAATCAAGGTGATTTTGCCATGGCTATTTTAGAGTTTCAACAGTCTCTTGAATTGGATCCTGGTGTCGGGGCCATCCATACATCCATTGCGGAATCATATTGGAATTTGGGGAAACCGGATATGGCTGAAAAACATCTTAATATTGCGATTGGTTTAGATCCATCCGATGAACAGGCACTTCAGATGTTGGCAGATCAATATATTCTGCAGAAAAAATATGAAGCTGCTCAACAACCATTCACTCAATTGAATAAACTAAAACCGGATGATGTAAAATATATCATCGCTCTGGCTGAACTTGAAAAAGTAAAACGAAACTTTTCTGGGGCAGGCAAACTTTATTTGGAAGCGTTTGAATTGGAACCTTCACGGTTGGATTTATTGGAAACCAGCGGTCGATTGGCTCTCCAAAACAAAGATTTTATTCAGGCACAATCCGTTTTCAAGCGTTTAACTTTCTTGGATCCAGATCAACCCAAGTATATGGGTATGTATATTGATTTAATAATGAATTCAAAAAACTATCAAGAAGGAATTGATGTATTAAAA
>CAZXTK010000106.1:0-1770 GCA_964643665.1 uncultured Campylobacterales bacterium | reverse complement strand
AGGGGTTGGTTCATATATAGCTGACACATACGTTGCCAAACTTTCTAAGCAAAAATTATACAGATTGTTTATTGCTGTTGAGTTTGCCATAACTATAATTGCCATATTGGGTATAGTGCTTATCTTATCTTTGTCTGGTTTTTACGAACAGGGAACAATATTTATGTACGTTTTACAGGCAGTGGGTTATCTGCCCATTATATCTATAGCCACTTTATCTGGAATAGAGTTGCCAACTCTTGTGTACTTATATGGAGAAGATGCTTTTGCTAAAATGCTCAGCATTGATTATTTTGGTAGTTTAGTTGGAACAGTACTTTACGCCTTGGTACTTTACGCCTTGCTTGGGCTTATTGGTACAACTGTTGTTGTGGCACTTCTCAACTCCGTTGTTGCTATATTTTTTGGTATATTTATGTATCGCAAACATAAAAATGTATTTTTAGTGGTTTTAATTTTGCTTATCGGGTTTGCGGCATTTTATTTTACCGGTAGAGACAAAATAGATAAAGCAATTGAATCAATATATATGGCAAATGTGGTTTCAAATATTTATCGTGAATATGCGGTAGAAGATATAAGCGTTAAAATCTTAGATATATTTAGAACTCCATATCAGGAAGCTGTAAAATATTCAGTAACTTTTTTTCCAGACAGAGCATATGCGAATACAGACACGTGTTTAAATTTAGATAGGCATATTCAGGCGTGTGGGAGTTGGACAAAGAGTTATCATCACGGGCTTGTAGATGTGCCGTTGTCTTTAACAGACAAAAAGAAATTGGATATTTTAATTTTGGGTGGGGGAGACTTTATACCGGCAAACTTTTTGCGTAAATATGACAACAGAATAAACAAGATAGATTTGGTTGATATAGATGCTAAGTTTCAAAACTATGCTAAAAGAGATTCTTTTTTACTTAAATATAATCAAGAGGCTTTTAAATATAATAAATTAAATATAATAGTGGCTGATGCGTTTCATTTTCTTAAAAACAATAAAAATAAATACGACATTATATTTTGGGACCTGCCGGGTATAAAGCATGATAAGTTGTTATCACTTTATTCTGAAGAATTTTATATTTTTGCGCGTAAATCTCTGAAAGAAGATGGGGTTTTCGTTTCGTGGTTTTATCCAAAAGATATGTATCCCACCCATGCTAATGCGTTAAATAAAACCTTGATAGAGGCAGGTTTTAGAAGGAGACTTGATTATTATGCTTATAACTATTCCGGCAAAGGTGAGCCGTTGCCCACAGAGCAGTTTTTTGTTTTAACAACAAATGATAATATGAACAAAAAGATTGGATTTGTTCCAAATGACTATGTACGTGAGCTTGATTTTAAATACAAGAATAATAAATGGTATAATATGTCAGATGTGCCAGATATCAGACCAAACACGATATTCAGACCAAATTATGATATAATTGTTGGGAAGCCGGAGCATCCACATGAGTTTAAGTAATTATTTATGCACACAGTTATTAACATAATAGCAACAAATAATCTCAATGAAACACCTTCTATTGAAGACTTTAACGTATTTAAGAGTGTAAAATTGGATTTTTTGGGTGCTGATTTTGAGGTGTATGTAATTGGCGAGTCTCATTTTTTGAAATCTGACGCTTTAAAGTATAAAGAAATTTTATCTGGCTCTAGTATGCCGGCAGATGTACGTCTAAATTTGATAGAAGATCAAGCGGTGGATTTGGCTATCCAAACAGGTGAATATGATATTAATTTTTCAGCCTCAATAAAAAGTAA
>CAZXTK010000105.1:0-1810 GCA_964643665.1 uncultured Campylobacterales bacterium | reverse complement strand
AGGACATATTTTATATATTGTTGATTTATACTCCAAAGAGGCTTTTGTATATATATGCTAAGCTATCTATCGCCTAGCATAAGTGTCCAAAAGTGCAAATAGCTCGTATTGGTTCTTTTTATGTGCGCTAATGCAACATCTCTATATTTTGGGCTCATTATCTCTTTGCAGTATTGCTCATCTTGCATCATCTGCTCTAATGCCAATTTGGCGCTAGTTAAGTTTTTGTTGCCAGCAACACTTTGAGCCAAAACTTTAAAATCATAATCATTATATCTTGCTCTATCTTCTGGTGTGCTCTTAAAGCACTTATTGTTTTCTGTGCCTGTCCAATCGCCACATCCAGCACCAGAGCCCATATCTGATACAAAGTTTAGTATTGCCATATCGTTTGTATGCTCATAAGCTGCCGTGTATAAATTGCCATCCCACTTTAGCTTAGAAGCTGCTGGCATTAAAGTAGCGCCACACTGATGTGCAGAGCTTCTTACGCTATTTATTGCATTAATATATTCATTTTGGTCATCAACTCTCATTACAGGAGCCGGATATGGATTTGAAACAATCTCTGTATTATCAAAATTTGTATTTTTACACCCGCTAAATAGCAATATAGATATAATAGGAATAATATATTTTTTCATAATAAACCTCCATTGATTTTTAAAATAATACCATAAAATGGAGGTATTTAGCTTAAGATGTTAAAAAAATGTCTATTTTTTAGAAAAGTGTAGTCTCTTTTGTAGCTTTTTGCTTTATTTTAAAGCTAATTCTGTGTATTTTACAATATCCATACCTTTTTATTGCTTCTATATGAGTTTTAGTTCCATACCCTTTATGGTTTTTAAACCCATACAATGGATATATTTTATCATATTCTACCATTTTTTTATCTCTGTATACCTTAGCTAATATACTAGCGGCACTAACTGAAGCTACTTTTGTATCTGCTTTTATTAATGTTTTTATCCCATTTACGCCAAATGTGCTATTTCCATCAAACAAAAAGTCTCTCTCTTCTTTGAAAAACTTTTTTATCTCTTCTAAAGACTCTTTTATTGCTTTGCTAAGTCCAATTTTATCAATTTTGCTAGCTTCTACTTCGTAAATAAACCATTTAGAAGAGTTTTTTATAATTTCATACAAATTTTCTCGTTTTTTTTCGCTAAGTTTTTTAGAATCGTTTAAACCTTCGATTTTTTCATATAATTTTACTGCTGCAACTACCAAAGGTCCAGCAATTGGCCCTCTGCCTGCTTCATCAATGCCACAATAATTATCGTAATCTAGTTCCATATTATGGAATAATGTTGCTTTTTGTTTGCTCATTAATTATCCATTAATCGTTTGTTATTTGGTAGTTAATTCTATTAGTATATAATTTTATCATAAGAGGTTGATTAAGAGCAGAGTCAATCTCTTTGTAACTCCTTGTTTTGTTTATGCAGAATAATCTTTTTTCCTTGTTTTTTGCAGATTGTTTTAGAATATTGCCCCCTAAAGAGGGGGTATATATTTTATTTTGGAAAGGACTTTATGAAACTTAAAGGGAAAACTCTAATAAACCCTTAAAAGTATTGTATTTGTTAAAAATACATCCAAATTATAGCTATTTTTTTAACTGCTTATAATAAATATTACAAATTGTCATAAAAATTTTCCAAAAATTTTACAGCACCCTTTTGACCAAGCTTTGTAGCGTAATCTATCGCATTCATTCCGTATCTATCTTTTGTTTTTGGGTCAGCGCCCTGCTCTATTAAAAATTTCATCATCTCAATATCGTTAAAACTTGCAGCTAACATAA
>CAZXTK010000104.1:0-1912 GCA_964643665.1 uncultured Campylobacterales bacterium | reverse complement strand
GAGAAACTATCAAAAGCCCTGTTAAACAAGAATATAAACATGCTAAACAATCAGGTGGTAGAGGTCAGTTTGGTCATGTTTATTTAGACATTCAACCAATGAGTAAAGAAGAAAAAGAAGCAAACGAAGATGTAGAATTTATCTTTCAAGATGAGATCAAAGGTGGTGTTATTCCAAAAGAATACATCCCAGCAGTTGAAAAAGGTATCAAAGAAGCTATGGCTGGTGGTGTATTAGCTGGTTATCCTATGGTTGATATTAAAGTTACTCTATATGATGGCTCTTTCCATGATGTAGATAGTTCTGAAATGGCATTTAAAATCGCAGGTTCTATGGGTTTTAAACAAGGATGTAGAAGCGCAGAAGCTAATGCAGTTATCTTAGAGCCTATGATGAGAGTGGAAGTTGAAGTTCCAGAAGAATATATGGGTGATGTAGTTGGTGATGCCAACAAAAGAAGAGGGCAAATAAACTCTATGGAAGACAAAGCAGGTATCAAACTTATCTTAGCTCAAATTCCTCTTAGTGAATTATTTGGATACTCTACAGATTTAAGATCTATGACACAAGGTAGAGGAACATATTCTATGGTTTTTGACCATTATGAAGAAGTTCCAAAAAATGTTGCAGATGAAATTATCGCAAAAAGAAACGGATAATTAACCAACACTTAATACTTAGCAGTTAAACAACATTAGCTCTCAAACTTACAATAAGCTTGATTGCTATCTTTGATGGCAGGGTAAGCAAAAAATCTCTAATAACAATTTTATTGATTATGCTAATTGCACCATTTTTGTGTGCTAATAATATGCATTTAAAAACACATAAGAGATAGCAAATCCAATAAAAGTGCATAAATCACACATCTTAACTAAAAATGTCAATCTAAATATTGCAAATTATTTACACATTTGCAATAAAACCACAACAAAACCCACTCGCTACTATCGCAATACAACCTTAAAACCAGCAAAGTGGTCAATCTTGTATATATTTATTTTTAGTTTCTTTGCATATTTGCTTATAAGTTTAGAGCCAACACCAAAGCCACACAATATATCTTTATGCTCTTTAGTGCTACTATTCATAAACATATCTTTTTTATCGCATTTGCCATTATCTTTATAAAAAATAATAATTTTATTATGTTTGTAAAATACTTTTATATTGATTGTTTTGTTGTGTATATTCGTATTGGCAAAGCCGTGAGCGTGAGAGTTTTTGATAAGCTCAAAGAGTATTTTTACAATATGCTTTTGTGCTTTTGGTTTTAGTTTATTATCCATTTTTGTGTGTAATGATAAGCATATATCGCCATTATTAGCATTTTTATTGAGAGTGTTGTTAAACTTATGTAATGATTTATATAGATCCAAATTGCTTTTTAGCTTTTTTTGTTGCCTTTTAAATTGCATTTTTATTTGCAAATAAAGTTGTGATATCCTCCCCCATTCTCTATTAGTTAATGTGCTTGGGTTTAAATCAAATATATAGCTTTCTAACTCAAAAACAAACCTTGTTGCAACTGTTAGCTCAAAAAGCAGAGCAATTGCTTTTAGATTATGCAAGGATATTAGCATATTATATTTGTCTAATTTATTTGTTTTTATTTGTTTTTTTATGGCTTTTAGTAAATGTTTTGTTTCTTTGCAAAACAAGATATTCATTTTTGTATCGTTTTGTATTATTTGCATTTTATAACTTTAAGTTTTGTTTTTGTCGCTTTTTGTATAAAGTAGGGATAAAACTTTGTGTGAACATTGTTTATACTATACAAAAACTACTTAAAAATATGATATTGTTTTTTAATCTTCTTTTCTTCGTTCGCCATGCTCACTTAGAAAAGGCTCTATGCCTTCTTTTTAAAAAGAAGCAAAACACTCTTGCTTGTGCATTTAGACATGCAGAC
>CAZXTK010000103.1:0-2000 GCA_964643665.1 uncultured Campylobacterales bacterium | reverse complement strand
AAAGGTTTATTATGTCAAACAAAATATTGCCTAATAGTATTTTTAATGTCTTTTAAATGAGAAATTTGATACAATTAGGCTTTAATGATTCAAAAGGTTTATTATGTCAAACAAAATATTGCCTAATAGTATTTTTAATGTCTTTTATTTGCAATTATTTAAATTTTTCTTTTTTATGATGGCATGTTTTACGCTTATCAAGATAGTATCATTTTTTATTTTTTACCCTCTTTTTAGCACTTTGTCTTTTATAGATATTGCAAAAGCATTGTATGTGAGCTTCAGGCTTGATAGTATAGTATTGGGCTTTATCTCTACTATACCTACAATAGCTATTTTAATTTTGGCAAATTTTAAAAACAAAATAAGCCTATTTTTGATGAGATTTTTTATTTATTTGTGGATTGGGCTATTTTTAGTTTGTGTATTTATGATGATAGGCGATTTAGTTTATTTTTCACAAACCCAATCACATGTGTTTCAAGAAGTTTTTGTTATCAAAAATCAAATTGACTTTTTTGCCACTTTGGCATTTAGTGATTATTTATTTGTTTTAATACTTGCATTTATATCTCTTAGCATTATTGCTTATATTAGCAACAAAATACTAAACGCTAATCTTTTGACATACTCGCAAAATACAACTATTACTAAAAAAATATTAGGTGGTGTTTTGTGTATTTTATTTATATTTGCAAATGCAAGAGGTTGGCATTATCAAAACCATCCATTAGGTGTGGCAAATGTATATGAATACGGAAAAGTAGTTGGCAAATTAGCAGTCAATGATATGTTTTTGATAGCACAAGCTATGCAAGATAACTCTAAAAAACGAGAGAGAAAATTTGATGCAAAAAAAGCAAGAGATATCTACCTGCAAGCTTATGGCTCTAAAAATGTAATTTTTAAACAAGATAATCCTCTCTATAAAAAATACAAACAGCCATATCTGCCACCACTGCCTAACAACAAGCATTATAATGTGGTGCTTATTTTGGTTGAGAGTTTAGAGTATTTTGCCATAGATAGTGTAGCTGGGTTAGACCTTAGAGTGTCTAAAAACTTAGACTATCTTGTCAAAAATGGTGTGTATTTTGACAATTTTTATGCTAATGGCAAAAGAAGCTTAGATGCTCTTACAAATATAATTACATCTCTAAGCACTCCACAAGATGCTCCACGGTTAGGTTTTGGGATTGTTAGCATTCACAACACTCCTACAATAGCACAATTTTTTAAAAACAATAATTACACAACATCACTAATACAAAGCTCACAAAGAGACTGCCTTATGCTTGATTCATCTGCCAAAGTTAGTGGCTTTGATTATTATTATGGGGCAAGCAATTTTCCTCTTTTAGGAGATGAGCAAAACCACACAAAGCATATTTATTTAGGGTGGGATGGCAATATGCTCAAATTTAATATTGGGTTAATTGATAAATTATACAACTCAAGCAAAGATGGCTTTTTTGCTATGGCATTTAGCGCTACTATGCATTATCCATATACTTCGCCCGGCAAAAAATACCAACTATATCCTCACTCTGATTTTAACATTTATGGGTATTTGAACAATTTAAATTATTTTGATCAAAAATTAGGTGAGTTTATAAAAACTGCCAAAACAAAACCTTGGTTTGAGAGCACTATTTTTATAATAACAGCTGATCACAAAATAGATTGGGACAAAAACGAAAAACTAATGAGCATATACAAAATAAAAAGAGCTAAAGAGTATAATAAACTAAGCAAATTAGACAAACACTACAAAATACCGCTCATTATATACGCTCCAAAACTATTAAAACCGCAAACAAAACACATAGTTGCAACACAAACTGATATTGCTCCTACCATCTCACATTTGCTTGGGCTAAAAACTTACATAAGCTCAAATGGTAACTCGTTATTTGATGATGATGTTCATAGATACAATACTATCTATGAGACAAGCGGGGCGTGGTTTTTTGATAAAAATGGTATAATCTATCATAACT
>CAZXTK010000102.1:0-2052 GCA_964643665.1 uncultured Campylobacterales bacterium | reverse complement strand
TATGAGACAAGCGGGGCGTGGTTTTTTGATAAAAATGGTATAATCTATCATAACTACAAAACATATAAGCCATTTGCAGGAGATAACTCTTTGCAACTAAATAGAGTTTTTTTAAGCACAGATAAAATAATTAGTGATTTCATATTTAATGCAAACAAGCAAGTAGAGGATGCAAAATGATTAAATTAGACTACAAGCAAATACAAACAAATATATACACAAAATTGCTTTTAGCATATGCATTAACTATGTTGTTTTTAAGCTCTATTAGAGCTTTTGGTTATATTATAAATTTTGATTATTTTTCATCTCTTAGTTTTGGCGATGTTGTTGTAGCATTTATAGTAGGTATGCAAGGCGATGCAATGGTTGCAACATATTGTGGGTTTATACCTATGGTTGCAATATTGATACTAAAAGCTTTTAGGGCAAAGTTTATTTTTATCAAAATAGCCATTGCGCTTTGGGTGCTTTGTTTGGGTATTGTTGGTTTTAGCTATTTTGGTGCTATTAGTTTTTTAGAAGTTCATCACAGAGTGCCTATGAGTGAGATTAAGTTAGTAGAGAGTGAAATATGGTATACATTAGAGCTTACTTTTAGCACTTATTTGCTTAGAACTTTGAGTTTGTTTTTAGCGCTTATTGGCTTTTTTGTTATTTTTTGTAAATTGTTTTGCAATGCAACTTTTGCAAACACAGCTAATAACAAACTACTAATCAATGGCATTTGTTTGGTAGTATTTATTGTTTTTGTTTTTATAAACGGTAGAGGTTGGAGTTTTAAACTAAGACCATTTGATGTTAGCAATGGATATGCCTATGGCAAAATAGCTGGTGATTTAGCAGTCAATGGTGCTCTGCTTACTCTAAAAGCTTATGAGATCAAAGAGTTTAATCACAATCACCAAAACCTACAAGAAGCAATAAAACAATACAAAGACATATACAAAAGCACTAAGTTTATAAATGATGATAAAAACCCTCTATACAAACGCTATATTGCAGACAAAACAAAAAAAGCACATAACTATAATGTTGTAATAATTTTGGTTGAGAGCTTGAATTATTTCAAAAAAGACAACCCATTATATAAATTAACTCCATTTTTAAACTCTATCAAACCTAAAAGTGTGGGGGTAAAAAACTTCTATGCAAATGGTAGATACTCTATCATTGGAATAACTAACACATTGGCTTCTACTAGCAGAGCTATGGGCATACCAACTATTGGCTGGGGCTATGAGCTTGCATATAATGGTGATTTTACTCCATTTGTATTTAAAAAGCATAATTATAAAACTTTGTTTCTACAAGCATCTCCGAGAAACTCATTTTATCTTGACCAAGTAAGCCCCCTAATTGGTTTTGATGAATACTATGGTGGGCAAGATTATCCAAAAACGGGCGATGAGCAAACACACACATCTCTGCCTTGGCGACACGGTTGGGATGGTGATATGTTTAGATTTGCACTCAAAAAAATAAACGATACACAAAAACAAAATAAGCCATTTTTTATGTTTATGTTTACCGCTACCATGCACTTTCCACGAATTAGCGCAGGTGGCAAATATGATGTGTATCCAAACCTAAAAGAAACAGGTGGCATGAAGGCATATGCTAATACCATGCATTATACAGATGCGCAGATTGGGCAATTTATACAACAAGCACAAAAAGAGCCTTGGTTTGATAATACTATATTTGTTATCACTGCTGATCATAGAGCTGGTGATGCTGGGGTAGGCCATGAGGGCAACAAAGAGCAAGATAAATATCAAATACCTTTTGTTATGTATGCTCCAAAAATATTAAAACCACAAGAGCTAGACATAGTCGCATCTCATATTGATATTATGCCAAGCTTAATGCAAGTGCTAAATTGGGATGATAAATTTATGAGCACAGGAAAGAGCATATTTGATACAAGTGTTAAAAAAGAAGATAGATTTGTTTGGGTAACAGATTATAATTTTATAAAAATATTTGATAAAGACAATTACTCTACAAAAATAGGCAACAAACCAATAGATGCAAAATACACCACAAATG
>CAZXTK010000101.1:0-2119 GCA_964643665.1 uncultured Campylobacterales bacterium | reverse complement strand
CGGTATTAGCTAATTTAAAACTCATAATAGAGCCAAAAAATGATACAAAATCAAACCCATAATCATTAAAATGCATATCTATTTTTAGCCCACCATTACCTCTGAACTCTAATGATTTATCGTTTAAGGGCTCAAAACCATATTCGTCTAATTCTAAAATTACACTCAATGTTTCATACATATCAAAAGAAGGGCTTTTTTCTATCTTGTTGATAATATTGCTATATTTGTCTTTGAAGTTTTTTAATAGTTTTGATTTTTGTTTATCGTTTTGCATATCTTCCAAAAGCTGCTTTAGATCAAATTCTTGAAATTTCAGAACTTTTTTGCAACCGCCTTGTGTAGAGGCCATAAACGATATACCATTTTTTACACTAAGATATGCGCCAATTGCTCTTTGTTTATTGCCCATCTCTTGTGCAATATTTAAAAACCTATTTAACTCTTTATCATCTGCAAAATGCTCTAACTGAGATGTGACTCTTGTGTCTTTTATAAGTGAGATATTTTTTTGTATGGCTACTGCTTTGCTTGTTTGTGTATCTTGAAAAAATAAATAATTGATCCCACTGTCTTTTGCATTGATAGCTGCGAGTGTTGATTTTATATTGTATGGCGATTTTATATTGATATATTTCTTATTTGTAAGTTGTTTTAGCTCTTCGTCTTTTAAAGTTGCTTTTAAAGTTGGTTTTTCAATTGAGAATAATATTTTAACTTCTTCTTGGGTTATGATAAATAAATCATTTACCTTAGTGGCATCACAAAGCAATAGGGTAGTATTTGGAGTGTAATGTGGAGAATATATTGTTGAATCTTGCTCATCTATTGTCTCAGTGTTGCTATAATGTATGCATTTAATAGCACTATCAAGATACCTATCACTGCTAGGGTTGCTTATGGCTTCTATACATTTATTGCATAATGATATATCATAAGCTGGAGAGCAAAAAGGTTTATTTAAGATAGCTTCATTAGCATAATCAGTTTGAATATCTCCCAAAAAAATAGAATGTGGTAGATATTTTGATGTCATTTGGCTAAAAGATTCAAGTTTTTTTTCATCTTTATCGTCTAATAAAAGTATAATTTCATTTTTTTTAAGTGCAACAGAGCCTTTTATGCCCGTTTCTTCTATTATGTGGTTTAAAAATCCGGCAAAATATTTATTTTGGCTATTGTATTTTATTATCTGTTTTATTGCCATTAGTTTAACCCTTTTAATTTTTCTAAATCTCTTTGCGATGTAGGGTTTGAATAAGAGTTAATAATCTGCTCTAATGAATATTCATTTTTGTTTTTTGTGTATTTTATGCCCAATTTTGTAAGCTCATTGAGAGCTTCTGCTACAAAATAATCAAACTTATTTTTTAAGGCATCTGACAAGCCAACTTTTACACTCTCTATGTCATCTGGAATGATTCCTATTATATTTATATCTGCCATTTGCTCTAATAGAGAACAAATTTCAAGCATCTCTACAATCTCAACCTCATGTGCTGTTTGTTTGTAAGAGCCTAATCCTAACAATTCATCTGCTGGCAAATTATAAATAGACCCAGCTACATCATTATCCATAGTGATAGTATCTAATATTATAACTTTGTCATATTCTTGATAATATGTCATAAGTTTAAAGCCCAACACACCACCATCTACAAATGTAATATCGCCATCAAATTTATAGTTTGTCTCTAAATATCTTTGTGCAAAAACTCCTACACCCTCATCATTAAAGATGACAGTTCCTGCACCAATAACTGCTATTTTTTTATTTTTCACTATTGCCCTGAATATATTATAAGCTTTATAATATCAAGTGCTTTTGTAGCACTTGATACGAAAAACTTATTTGGTTTTTACAAATTTACTTCCACCTACAACTATACTAATATCTCCTTCTTGCCAGAAAATTGTTCTCCATACTTGATAGTATATGTGAAATATTATCCAAGCAAGTATATAATACATAGTCATATGATGTGCATACCTAACATCTATATTTGTTCCACCAGTTACATACAATGTCCAATCAGTAGCAATATGCAACATAGTAGGCCACCAAGCTCCAACACTACTTAACCCTGAGGCTAAACCATGCACATATAGCTGAAGCCCA
>CAZXTK010000100.1:0-2143 GCA_964643665.1 uncultured Campylobacterales bacterium | reverse complement strand
GACTCGAACCACTGACATCTACCTTGTAAGGGTAGCGCTCTACCAACTGAGCTAATCGGTCAAAATATAGCATACAAATAATTATAACAATTACGACAATTGCTAAATAATTAAAAATAACTGATTATGGTGACCCGTGATGGATTCGAACCATCGGCCACCTCCTTAAAAGGGAGATGCTCTACCGGCTGAGCTAACGGGTCATCTGCTTTAATGCTTAAAACGAAACAACATTGTATTTAAAACTCGCTTAAATGTCAAGAGTGTTTAAATAATTTGTAAAATCATTTTAATTGCTTTTTTTACACTTCTTTTTTGAACCTCTTCTCTTGTGCCTTTAAAATAGTATGTTTTGTTGATAATTTTGCTTGTTTGATTTGCTTTTTTGTCTCTATTTTTATAAACACGATAAACACAAATACACACCATGCCAACAGGCTTTTTTTTGCTACCACCACCACTACCGGCTATTCCACTTATACCAACAGCTATATCAGCCCCAAACAAAGACATTGCACCCTTTGCCATTTGCTCTACACATTCATTACTAACTACGCCGTGTTTTTTTATTGTTTTTTTATCTACATTTAAATATTTTATTTTTATGTCGTTAGAGTAAGAAACTATTGAGCCATTAAATACGCTTGATATTCCATTGCATTTGCCAAATTCTCTTGCAAGTAGCCCACTTGTGCAAGATTCTGCAAATGTTATGGTGCAGTTTTTTTTAAACAGCTTTGCTTTGATTTTTTGTATATGTTTTAGCAATTTAGTTTTTGTGTTTGCTCTTTTAAATATTGCCAAATACTATTTTGGCTCATCAATATATCCGCTAATTGCACTTGCAGCTGCTATGGCACTATTTGCAAGATATATTTTAGAAGTTTTTGAGCCCATTCTGCCTACAAAATTACGATTAGTAGTAGAAATACAGCTCTCCCCATCGCCCAATATCCCCATATATCCGCCCAAACAAGCCCCGCAAGTTGGGTTAGATATAAGCGCACCAGCACTAAGAAGAGTATCAATATAGCCTAACTCTTGTGCTTTTTTTGCAATTTGTTGCGTAGCAGGAGTTACAATCATTCTTACATGTTTAGCTATTTTTTTACCCTTTAAAATATCACTTGCTATTTGCAAATCACCCAATCTCCCATTAGTGCAAGAGCCTATAAATACTTGATCTATCTTAATATTATCTTTTATAGCCTCATCTATGCTTTTGCCATTTGATGGCAAAAACGGATAAGCAATCACAGGGCGAAGAGTGCTAATATCTATACTAATCTCTCTCTCATAGCAAGCATCTTTATCGCTATAAAATATTTGTGGTTCGTGTTTTAGTGGGGCATTGTTTGTTTTAACCACATTATCTAAAAACTCAGCAGTAACATCATCATAGGCGATTATTCCGTTTTTTGCACCAGCTTCTATTGCCATATTACACAAGCTAAATCTATCATCCATATTTAAAGAGCTTATTCCCTCTCCGCAAAATTCCAATGCCTGATAAAGCGCGCCATCTACACCTAATATTCTAATAACTTCTAATATCAAATCCTTACCACTTATGTCTTTGTTTTTTTTGCCAATGAACTTTACTTTTATGCTTTTTGGCACTTTAAACCAGTTTTTGCCCATAACCATAGCATAAGCCAAATCTGTGCTACCCATACCAGTAGAAAAAGCCCCCAAAGCACCGTGTGTGCAAGTGTGGCTATCTGCCCCTATTATCACATCGCCGGGTAGTATTATTCCTTTTTCTGGCAAAAGAGCATGCTCTATACCCATATCTCGCTCATCAAAATAGTATTTTAGATTATGTTTTAGTGCAAAATCTCTTGATATTTTTGCTTGATTTGCACTTGCAATATCTTTTGCAGGTATGAAATGATCCATAACCAAAGCAAAGTTGTCGCTATTTGCCAATTTTGTAGCACCAACATTTTCAAATTCGCGTATTGATATTGGGGTTGTGATATCGTTGCCGATAATCATATCAATATCTACATCTATAATATCACCCGCATATACATCTTTTCCGGCCTTGTTTGAAAATATTTTCTCTGTAATGGTTTGTGGTTTTTTCATTATGCTTCCTTTGAGTTATAAAATTATGCCACATAGTTATTGAACTTTTGGT
>CAZXTK010000099.1:0-2289 GCA_964643665.1 uncultured Campylobacterales bacterium | reverse complement strand
AAAGGAAAAAAATGAAATTTCAAATTAAAAAAGATATAGTTGAAAATATAATATCTTCGCTCCAACCTTTTATTGAAAAAAAAGACCTATCTGCTATTACTTCTAATATATATATTTATTGGGATCAAAATAAAATAAATTTTAGAGCAACTGATTATCAATTAGGAGCTGTTTTTAATAGTGATAATTTTGAAAATATACAAGAAGGGCAAGTAATAGTAAGTGGTGGTTTATTATTAAATACTATTAAAAGATTATCAAATGATATTATTGATTTTGAAGTAAAAGATAATGTCTTATTTATATCTCAAAATAAAACAGAATTTAAACTTATAATCCATAGTGATGTAGATTTTCCATCTTTTCCAGAAGTTGGAGATGAGAACCCAATAGCTTTGGATGCTAAAAAAATGATAGAAAATATCAAAAAAATTACACCTGCGATTGATAATAATAATCCAAAATATGAGTTAAATTGTGCTTTGATAGATATTACAAATGAGTATATAAACTTTGTATCAACAGATACCAAAAGACTTGCAATTGCTAAGATAGAGAATACTTCAAATAAACAAACACAAATAATTATTCCTAAAAAGTCTTTTATTGAGATTTCTAAATTGTTTTTTGATGATATTAAAATATATTACAATGAAACTAATATGGTAATAAAAACAAATAATTGTGAATTTTTTACAAAATTAGTTAATGGATCTTTTCCTGATTATAATAGGATTATCCCAAAAGAATTTGCATTTGATTTTACGGTTAAAAGAGTTGATTTTATAAAAGCAATTCAAACAGTAAATTCTTTATCTAAAAATGTTAAAGTAAGTTTTAATTTAAATGGGGTTAAAGATAGTATTTTGATTCAAAGTATAGAAGGTGATTCTAAAGCAAAAACAGAATACGAAGAAGAATTAGGCTTTAAAGATGAGATTGTAATATGTGCTAATTCAAGATACATATTAGATTTCTTAAACTCTATTAATAGTGAAAGAGTTAATTTTTTGATAAATGACTCTAATTCTCCATTTATATTGAAAGATGGAGACTTTTTTACATTAATCGTTGCTTTGAATGTAAATAGTTAAGATAATCAATTAAATATAATTAAAATAAAAAAGGAAAATAATGAGTAATAATTATGGTGCTAGCAATATAAAGGTTTTAAAAGGTTTAGAAGCTGTTAGAAAAAGACCTGGAATGTATATTGGTGATACTGGTATAAATGGTTTACATCATATGATCTATGAAGTTGTTGATAACTGTATTGATGAGGCTATGGCTGGTTATTGTAAGCTTATAAAAGTAACCATAACAAAAGAAAATTCTGTTGTAGTAGAAGATGATGCAAGAGGTATACCTACTGATATACACCCAACAGAAGGTAAAAGTGCTGCTACTATTGCACTTACGGTGCTACATGCTGGTGGTAAATTTGATAAAGATACCTATAAAGTTAGTGGTGGTTTGCATGGTGTTGGTATTTCTGTTGTAAATGCTTTAAGTTCTAAATTAAAAATGACAATTTGCAGACAAGGCAAGGTTCATTATCAAGAGTTTGAACAAGGTAAACCATTAGAAGATTTATCTGTTATTGGCAATGCTAATAAAACAGGAACAAAGATAGAGTTTTTTAGTGATGATAGTATTTTTGAGACAAATGATTATGATTATGAAGTGCTATCAAGAAGATTTAAAGAGATAGCTTATTTAAACCCTGTAATAACAATAGAATTTAACGATGAGAGAGGAATTGAGGCTAAAAAAGAAACATATCATTTTGAAGGTGGTATAGAGCAATTTGTTAATGATATAAATACAAATCATCCTATTTGTAATGTTATTAAATTTAACTCTTCGTTTGAAGGTGGAGAAGTTGATATTGCTTTAACTTATAATGATACTTATGTAGAAAAATCTCTTTCTTTTGTTAATAATATACGAACACCAAATGGTGGAACACATGAAGCTGGTTTTAAAGCAGGGCTTACAAGAAGTATTGTTAAATATTTAAACTCAAATGCAAGTGTTAGAGAAAAAGATGTAAAATTAACAGGTGATGATGTTAGAGAAGGTTTAGTTGTTGTTGTTAGTGCGAGGATAGCAGAGCCACAATTTGAAGGACAAACTAAAGGTAAATTAGGTAATTCATTTATAAAACCAATAGTTCAAAAACTAACAAGTGATTCTTTGAATAAATATTTTGAAGAAAACCCAACTCAAGCAAAAATAATTATGCAAAAAGCTCTTATGGCGGCAAGAGGTAGAGAAGCTGCTAAAAAA
>CAZXTK010000098.1:0-2331 GCA_964643665.1 uncultured Campylobacterales bacterium | reverse complement strand
CTTTTACAACAAATAAAAAGAAATACCAATCAAATAGAAACTATAAATAGTGATATTAAAATCGCAATGTTAGACATAAAAATACAAAATTTGAAATTTTTAAGAGCTACTACTATATTAAATATAAAAGAGCTTTTAAATAAGCAAGATATACAAATACAAGCACAACTTGATAGTTTAGAATTAACATATATTGATAGTGATAATATTTTAAACACACATCCTTATATATTATATTTTAAAGAACAAATACAAAAATCAAAACAAAATATTAAATTGCAACAAAGCAATAGATTTAAGGATGTAAAACTCTCTGTCGGATACTATCAAAGAGAACAATTTGATGACTATATGGCATTTAATGTTGCAATAGCTCTTCCTATATACAATACAGAAAGCAAAAAAATAAATAAAAGTAAAATACAATATTTAAAGCAAAAAAATAAATTAAAAGATGTTGAAAATAAATTTATTCTACAAATTAACACTCTAAAACTCACAGAAAAAACCGCATTGGCTAATTATAAAATTTTAAATAACAAAATAATTAAACTAAAAAAACAAATAGGCAAGGTATTAAACTCTTATAGTAGTATCAAATCACTAAGTGCAACAAAAGTAATAGATAATCTTAATGATATTATAGAGCAAGAACTAATTGCATTAGATGAGTTAGATAAGTTTTATGAAGCAAAAGCAAGATTGGTATATTTTACACAAGGAAAATAATTATGAAACAAATACTAATAATATGCCTGATAGCAATAGGAATAAATGCAAAAATAATCAATGTAAAACAATTATTTAATAAACAAATTATCAAAGTAAAAGAGCAGACACAAAATATTTCAAAAAGCTTTTATGGATATATCGTTTTAGATGAGAGTAAAATAAATGATGTAACACTTAGATTTGATGGTTTTATAAATGAGCTCAAAGCTAATGAAGAGCATAAATATATTAAAAATGGTGATAAGCTTTTTTCTATTTATTCAAAAGAAGTGGTGTCAAATTTTGAAGAATTGCTAATATCAAAACAATACAATAGAAAAGCTAATATCAAAAATATCAAAAGAAAGCTAATGCTTCTTGATATTGATAAAAAAACGATAAATAATATACTCAAAACAAATAAAATACCTTATTATATAGATATAAATTCAAAATATAATGGGATTATTATTAATAAAAAAATAAATAATGGTAGTTTTATAAAAAGAGGTTTTAGAGTTTTTCAGATAGCAGATATATCAACACTTTGGGCAAATATACAGGTTTATCAAAAAGATATAGGATTTGTAAAAGTTGGTGATGGAGTAAAAATTATTATTGATGGATTTAAAACTATTGATGCAAAAATAGACTATATCCACCCTTTTATGAATGAAAAAACCAAAACAATAATTGTTAGAGCAATAATACCAAATAAAGATTTAAAACTATATCCAAATCTTTTTATAAAAGCGGTTGTTTTTAAAAATCAAAAAACAATGTTGATTTTACCAAATACTGCAGTTATAACAAAAGCTGATAAATACTATGTATTTAAACCTATAAATGATAGAGAGTTTGAGGTAGTTGAAGTAAAGGCAAAAAGAATAAGTGCAACGAGATTTCAAATATTAAGCGGGGTAAACAAAAATGATGAAGTTATTAATAATGCCTTGTTTTTATTAGACAGCGATGCACTTACAAATGGTCTTTATGATAGTGATGATGATGATTGGTAGAGATTTATTATGGTAGAAAAAATAATCGATTTTAGTGTTAAAAATATTTTTTTAACTTTACTTTTAGTGTTTGGTTTAACATTTTCTTCTATTTGGGCATTTAAGACAATCTCTCTTGATGCCCTGCCAGATTTATCACCGCCACAAGTAATTGTTCAAGTAAAATGGACAGGTCAAGCTCCAAAAACAATAGAAGAGCAAATCGGATATTCGCTTGTATCAAACCTTATGTCTTTGCCAAATATAAAAACAGTAAGAGCCATGAGTAGTTTTGAGAATGCTTTAATATATATTATTTTTAAAGATGGGACAGATTTATATAAATCAAGAGATAGAATATTAGAAAAACTCTCAGAGCTAAATCCAACTTTTCCAAGCGATGCAAAGGTAACTATGGGGCCAGATGCTACTGGTATTGGGTGGGCTTATGAATATGCTCTAAAATCAAAAACAAAAAGTTTAGATGAGCTTAGAAGTTTGCAAGATTATTATTATAAATATGCACTTTTAGGGGTTGATGGGGTCAGTGAAGTTGCTTCTTTGGGTGGATTTGTTAAAAACTATGAAATCACTTTAGACCAAGATAAAATGATCCAGTATA
>CAZXTK010000097.1:0-2414 GCA_964643665.1 uncultured Campylobacterales bacterium | reverse complement strand
TACCAATGGTGCGCTAGAAAATTGTTATTGCCCTGATCATCCTTTTGGTTCTGTCGAAAAACGGACTATTTTTGTGAAGGATTTCATCAACGAACACCCCAATACGGTTTTGGTGGATGCGGGCGATTTTTTTACCATGACCCATCAATCCTATAAAGACAGTCTTATGGCGGAAGCATATGCCCTATTGCCCTATGATGCCATTCTTCCAGGAGATCAGGAACTCACAATGGATGGTGATAAAATCGATCCACTTCTGGGCCTAATGAATACAAAGATTGTGGGGACCAATATTACCATGGATGGTGTAAATAGTTTAGTCAGTTCCCATCTTGTTGATCGAGGTGGGTTTAGCATAGCCATTATGGGAATTATGGATCCCTATGCGGTAAAATATTATTCTGAAGAATTAAAGGAAAAGATTGAACTGAGTGACCCAGTGAAAGCGGTGGAAGCAGAAATGGAAATTCTGAAAGATAAAGCAGATATATTTATACTACTTACCCACCAGGGTGCGGATTTGGATGAAGCTTTCGCTGAAAAAGTAAAGGGTCTCCATGTGATCGTAGGTTCCCATAGTCAATCCACCATGGATGAACCGAAAGAGGTCAATGGAACCCTTATTGTTCAAGCTGGAAAAGAAGGATATTATGTAGGTACTGCAGCATTAATCTTAAATAAAGAGACCATTGAAGCTAAATCTGGACGAATTGATACCATGACTTTTGACATGCCGGATGATGATCGGGTGATGGAAATGATTCATGAATACGAGTCCAAAACGGGCAAAATAAACCGGCAAAAATTAAAAATGAAAGAAGAGAAAGAATGGATCAACCCATTGAAACATTAGTATCTAATCCTGTATATATGGCCGTGGCGGTTGTCCTAGCCATTATCATTTTACTGGGCATTATTAAAAAATTGATCAAACTTGTGATGGTGGTAAGTGCTATTCTGGTTTTATGGGTGGCCTATATGGTTTATACCGGTCAGGAAGTGAATATTGAATCGGCACAAAAATCCTATGAAACAGCGAAAGAAACAGTGATAGAAGCAGTATCTACAGCAGGGGAAAAAGCGAAAAAATCAGCGGTAGAAAAGATGGAAGAAAAAACAAAAGAAAATTTGGATAAGTTATTACCGAAAAAAGATTAGATAACTTTACTTTGCCATGAGTTTATCGTTGGCCACACGGAGGCGGCCCGTGAGTAGTTTAATAATACCTTCCATAATATCGCTCTGGCTTCCCATGACTTCATAAAACCCTTCCTGCTCAATTTTAAAGAGGACAGAATCTTCTGTAACAGTGGCATCCGCAGAGCGGGGTTCGTCATCCAAAAGGGCCATTTCGCCGAGACAGGTCCCTTTACCCAGCATGGCCAATTCTTGTTCCCCTTTGTGAATTTTCACATTACCATTCACCACGATAAATAAGGAATCACCATAATCCCCCTCAGCAAAAATGGGTTCATTGGCATCATATTGAACTTCTTCCGTGATTTGAGCCACACGGGATAAGTTTTCCGCCGGAATGCTTTTAAACAAATCAACGGATTTCAAGATAATTGTTTTTTCTAAAGTAGAATACATACTGAGTTCAACTGCCTCCAATTTAAAACGTTCTGACGGAATGAAGTCAAGATTCGTACCATTTTTTTGAATTCTTCTTGCAAAAAGTTCCTGGTTTGCTTTTGAACCGGGGACCTTTTCCCAATCTAATTTTTTCATTACATCCAATTTTTCAGACTTTAGTAAACAATCTAAAGCAATAACCGATTCCCATTTATTGGGGGAATATGCCGAATCGGTTAATTCTTGATCCAGACTGCTGGGTAAATCCTTAAAATTGCTGTGACCCACTTCACTTCGTTCCGTCAAAGAAATGGGTTCAATAAGGGGATTAATAATCTCTCTTTCTTCCTTGGAAAAAATATTTTCAAAAAACTCAAGGAGAAAGGGCAGTTTAGCCGGATCACCGGATTTAACCGTATGGATATACGTTTCAATCGGTGTGTCGGGTACATGTAACACACCTAATTTTAATAATGTGGGAAGCGTATTTTGAATTTTATTATTCAAATGATCCTGGAGGAAAAACTTATTTTCATCTTCCGGGGTTAAATGAATCGCTTCGTTCAGTGCATAGACTTTATGGGCCATGGCACGGATTTCTTGGGCAATTTCTTCTTTTTTCTCTTCATCAATAGGGTGGATGCGGGCAATCGCTAATAGAGAGTCAACCACTTCGTTATATACATCCTGATCTTCCCGGTTTAGTTGTGTTAATAATAAATTGATTGAATCATCGTTTGGATATTCACGCAGGGTTCGGATTATTCCCAACCGAAGTTTCCGCTTTAAATCAGGATCAGAAAATAAATTTTGGAATGATTCCAAGATTAAATCAGTAG
>CAZXTK010000096.1:0-2475 GCA_964643665.1 uncultured Campylobacterales bacterium | reverse complement strand
TTGCATACACAAACAGTGGCATCTAAATTTGTAAGCATTATAGATAATGGCTTGCCTACGATATTTGAAGCGCCTACTATAACGCATTTTTTGCCTTTTAGCTCTATATTGTATTTTTGCAAAATTTTTAAAATACCATAAGGTGTAGCTGGAATAAAACCATCCATTCCTATGCTTAATTTTCCAACATTATTTGGATGAAAACCATCAACATCTTTATTGGGATCAATTGCATTTATTATCTCTAATTCATTTATATGCTTTGGGAGTGGTAATTGAACCAAGATGCCATCTATATTGTCATCATTATTTAGCTCTCTAATCTCATTTAAAATAACACTCTGGCTTACATCTTTTGGTAATTTAATCACACAAGAGTCAATAGACACACTCTTGCAAGCATTGTTTTTGGCATTTACATATGTATGGCTAGCAACATCATCACCTACCAAAATAACAGCAAGAGAAGGTATTATTCCTTTTACTCTAAGCTCTTGTGTTTTAGCAGATAGCTGCTCTTTTATTTCTTCACTTAATTTTTTGCCATCGAGTATATTGCTCAATTTATCCTCTTTTTGTTTGCGTTAAAGTAGAATGATACCTAATATATACTAATATTATAATAATATTTACAAGGAATTATAATGAGTTTAATAGATGTTATCGTTTTAATATTGTTTGTTTTTATGCTTTTTATGTTTATAAAGGGCTTTAACCAACAACAAATAGAAAAACACAAAAAAAGAATGAAAGAGCAAAACACTAATCCAAAAGAAGACAAAGAATAATGTGTGCCACCAAAAGACTTTTGATAGAGATTTTATGCGAGGAATTGCCTTCAAGTGGATTTTTGCAAGAGCTACCAAATATAAAAAACAAATTTGATGATATTTTAAAAAAGCACTCCCTGCTAAGCGATGGGGAGTTTTATTATACTTCTAGAAGGCTGGTTTTTTATTATGATGCTTTTAAAAGTAAGCAAGATGATATCAGCGAAGAGTTTTTTGGAGCACCAAAAGAAGTTGCATTTGTAAATAAAAAAGACATCACAGATGGGCTAAGCAAGGCTGGGGAAAGCTTTGTTGTAAAGCACAACTTAGATAAAAACAATTTAGAATTTAAAACAAAAAACAATAAAGAATGCCTATATTGCAAAAAACAAACAAAAGGCAAACAAAGCGTAGAGATACTACCAAGCATAGTAGAAGAGTTTATAAACTCTTTAAACTTTGGCAAGAGTATGGCTTATTTAGAGGGTGAATTTAGAGCATTTAAGTTTATACGCCCAATTAAGCATATAAGTGTTATGTTGGGCGATAAAGTTGTAGAGTTTAGCTTTGCAAATATTCAAGCCTCAAATATTTCAAGCGCTCATAGAAGCTCTAATGCTAATAGTTTTTGTTTTGGCAGTATAGATGAGTATTTCTCTACGCTAAAAGCTAATGGCGTATGCCTATCTCAAAAAGAGCGAGAGAGCAAGATTATAGAGCAAATCAAGCAAATAGAGAGTAAGCATAATATAAATGTAATGGTAGATAAAGGATTGTTAGATGAGCTTGTGCTAATAAACGAAAACCCACAATGTATTTTGGGTGAGTTTTCTGATGAGTTTTTGTCTTTGCCAAAAGAAGTTATCGTAGGCTCTATGAAAGATCATCAGCGATATTTTGCATGTTTTAGAGATAAAGAACATAAAGAGATTGTAAATAACTTTGTAGTAGTTACAAGCTCGTATGATAAAGATAAGAGCTATGTTTTAAAAGGTAATGAAAAAGTATTGCATGCAAGACTTAGCGATGGTGCATTTTTTTATGAAAACGACCTAAAAAACAAGTTAGATCCTAATGGGTTAGAAAATATTTCATTTTTAAAAGGGCTAGGCTCTTTAGCTGATAAATACAAAAATGAATACAAAATATCTATCTATCTAAACAAATCTTTGGCGCTTAGCTTAGATGAAGAGATGCTAAAAAAGGCACACACTTACGCAAAAGCTGACTTGCTTTCATCTATGGTTGGCGAGTTTGCTTATTTGCAAGGCATTATGGGTGCATATTATGCAAAAGCAGAGGGCTTTGATGATGATATAGTGTGTGCTTTATCAGAGCAGTATTTGCCAAAAAACGAAAACGACAACTTGCCAAGCACGCTTTTTTGCGCTATTGTGGCACTTAGTATAAAAATAGATACCCTGCTCTGTGTATTTAGTGTTGGGCTTATTCCAAGCGGTAGCAAAGACCCATATGGGCTAAGAAGAGCAGTATTTGGGATTATTAAAATTTGTTTTAAATACAATTTAGAGCTGGATTTTTATAAATTATTGCAAGAGAACAAGAATAATTACGGGAATATTGATATAGATCAAATTATGAGCTTTTTTAATGAGCGATATATAAAAATGTTTAATGATACAGACAAAGAAATAAACCATAGCTATATAAATAGTGTTTTAAAAAGCACAAATGTAACTATTTG
>CAZXTK010000095.1:0-2594 GCA_964643665.1 uncultured Campylobacterales bacterium | reverse complement strand
TTTGATTTTGTATCATTTTTTGGCTCTATTATGAGTTTTAAATTAGCTAATACCGATACTCATTATTTAGCTTATAGCATATTTGAAGCATTTGGCGATATGGCAATATCTACTTTAAATCAATTAAAAACAAAACTAAAAATAGATAATTTTATTATGATGGGTGATATGTTTGATAATACTGTGTTGTATAGTAGGATTTTAAGCAAATTTGGCACAAATAAGCCATTTTTCTCAAAATACTATGCATTAGATGATTAGGCAAAAACTACTTATAAAAGGCAAAGTGCAAGGGGTTGGCTTTAGACCTTTTGTATATAAATTATCAAATGAGTTGAACCTTAGTGGGTTTATTCGCAATGATTTAAGCGGGGTAGAAATTCAAATAGAAGGACAAGAAAAGCAAATAAATATATTTAATCAAAAGTTATTAAACTCTTTGCCCTCGTTAGCATCTATCAGCGAAATAAAAAAATCTATTATTGAAACTTGCCATACAAGAGATTTTAAAATAATAAAGAGCCAACATAAAACTTCTACTCCCAAAATCGCTTCAATACCCTCTGATAGTGCAATTTGTGATGACTGCAGAGGAGATATTAAAAACAGCTCTAAATACAATAATTATTTTGCAACAAGTTGCATAAACTGCGGACCAAGATATAGCATTATAAAAACCGTGCCGTATGATAGAGTCAATACATCGTTTAAAAAATTTACATTATGCCCTACTTGCCAACAAGATTATGAAAACCCGTTGGATAGAAGATATCATGCACAAAGCACAGTTTGCAAAGAATGTGGACCACAAATAAAACTAAAAATAAAAAATAAAAAGTTAAAAGTTATTAAAGAGAATATCTATGAGAATATTGCAAATTTGATAATGCAAGGTAAAATTGGAGCTATTAAAGGTGTTGGTGGGTTCCATTTAGTATGTGATGGCACTAACAATGAAGTTATTCAAAAATTAAGAGATTTTAAAAATAGAGCTTCTAAGCCATTTGCTCTAATGTGTAAAAATTTAGAGCAAATAAAACAAATAGCCAATATAAACAAAAAAGAAAAAGAGCTTTTAGTATCAAAAGAATCTCCCATTGTGGTTTTGAGTAAAAAACCAAATTCTATCATTAGCGATTTAGTAGCACCAAATATCACAAAAATAGGTTGCATGTTGCCTTATAGCGCAATGTATTATATTTTGTTTAGACATTTATCAAAACCAATTATTGCCACAAGTGCAAATCTTGGCGGAGATCCAATTATTACCACCAAGAAAGATATCCTAAAAAAATTATCATTTGTAGATTTTGTAGTAGATTTTAATAGAAAAATTATCAATGGCATAGATGATAGTGTTGTTCAAATTGTAAATAATGACATTTTAACTATGAGATTATCTCGTGGATATGCTCCAAAAGAGATAACATTGCCTTTTAAATTAGAAACAAAAATATTAGCATTAGGAGCTATGCAAAAAAATACAATCTCTTTGGCGTTTGATAATAAACTTATACTTAGTCCTTATATTGGTGATTTGGGTTCTATATCATCTATGGAGTTTTTTAAAAAAACAATAAATACTTTTAAAAGGTTTTATGATTTTGAGCCAGATATTATAATATGCGATAAACACCCAAACTACGAAAGCACAAAATGGGCAAAACAATTAAAAGTTAAAAATAAAAAGTTAAAAATTATCAAGGTGCAACATCATCTTGCTCATCTTTATAGCGTGAAGGCTGAGTATAACCTAAAAGGTGAGTATATTGGCTTTGTGTTTGATGGCACAGGATACGGCAATGATGGCACGCTTTGGGGTGGAGAGGTTTTTGTAAAAAATAAAAGAAAATACCACTTTAGGCCCATAAAACTTTTAGGTGCTGATGTTGCTATAAAAGAGCCAAAACGAGTAGCGCTTAGTATGCTGTTTGATAAATATAGTTTTGATGAAATATTAAACCTTGATTTTGAAATGTTAAAACAATTTAGTGAAAATGAACTTAGAGTATTGCATCAGAGCTATATCAAAAATCTAAACTGCCCTCCCTCCGTTAGTGTTGGTAGGCTTTTTGATGGGGTTGCTTCTTTTGCAAATATTTGTCATATTCAAACTTATGAGGGCGAAGCTGGAATGCTCTGTGAGGTGGCTTACAATAAGAGCATAAAAGATAGCTTTGAGTATGAGATAAAAGACAATATTATAGATATAAAATTTGATTTTTTTGACACACAAATAATTAGTAAATTTATAAATACTCTTGTAAAAATTATAAGAGATATAGCCAAAAAAGAGGCTTTGCCTGTAATTTTAAGCGGTGGAGTATTTCAAAACAAAGTATTGCTTGAATTAGTTACAAAAGAGCTAAAAGGAGAAAATATAAAATATTATTACAACAAGCAAACGCCTATAAATGATGGGGGCATCTCTGTTGGGCAAATTTGGGGGTATTTGATGGAAATATAGCCAAGGTAGCGTATCCACTAAAGAGTGAACATCTAAACATTAAAAAAGAGTTTGCAAAGGTGCAAGGTGTTAAACCATGTGGGATAGATGAGGCACTGGCTTATGTAAATTTGGAGTTGGTAGGGAC
>CAZXTK010000094.1:0-2598 GCA_964643665.1 uncultured Campylobacterales bacterium | reverse complement strand
AACCCGTAGGGCTAAATGCACAAGCAAGAGTGTTTTGCTTCTTTTTAAAAAGAAGATATAAAAAGATATAAAAAGAAGTATTAGAAATAAAAAAAATTACATACACCTACAAACATTTAAAACATTTGATTAAATCATTATAAATAATATCCTCATCTTCAAGCCCTATTGATATTCTAACAAGTCCGTCGCTTATGCCTAAAAAGTCATTTTCTTTATCATTAAAGTCACTATATATGGTGCTTTTCATATGCAAACCAAGCGATCTGCTATCGCCTATATTAGCTGTAATAGTTAAAACTTTTGATTTGTCTAAAAACTCAAATGCTTTTTTTTCGCTACATAGATCTATTGTCAAAATTGCTCCGCAACCTTGCTTAAAATGAGAGTTAAAAAGATTATAATCTTGATGATTTTTTAAAGATGGATGAGATACATTTATTCCATACTCTTGCAGTTTTTTAGCCACCGTTATAGTAGTTTTGTTTAGCCTTTGCATTCTTAATGCGAGTGTTTCTAACCCCAATATCGCTTGTAAGCTACTATGAGCATTTGCACTCATCCCAAAATCTCTTAGAGCTCTTTTTTTAAGGCACCCAACCAATGCCTTATTTTGCAATTTCTTTATAAATGGTTTCATAAATTCATATCTTTTTGTATTAAATTTTTTTATATTACCATCGCCAAGAACAGCTATCCCACCAAGTGCAGATGAGTTGCCACTAATCACCTTAGTTGTAGAATAAATTACAATATCACTTTTATACTCAAATGGGTTTATTATAAGGGGTGTTATTGTATTATCTACCATAAAAATAATATCGTTTTTAGTAGCAATTTCTCCTATTTTGCAAAGATTAGGAAGCCTTAAATTTGGATTGCCAACACTCTCACAAAATATAATTTTTGTTTTGTCATTTATTGCTTGACATATGCCATCATAATCATCTACTTCAAAAAAATGCACTTTTATATTTAATCTATTTAAAGTTTGCGAAAAAAAAGCATAACTACCACCAAATAAACCACCAATGGCTATAATCTCATCTCCACTACAACAAATAGCCATAACAGCCATACTTATAGCGCCCATTCCAGAGCTCGTTGCAATAGCACCTACTGCTTTTTTATCCATTTGCACAATTTTTTCTTCAAGCAAACAAGAAGTTGGATTGCCCATTCTTGAATACATAGGCTCATTAATTTCTCCTGCAAAAATGTCTTTTCCTTCTTGTGATGTTTTATAAAAAAAAGAAGCAGATGTAGTTATTGGTGCACAAATTGCTTTGTTAAACTTATTCATATATGACCTTTATTTAATACATAGTATAAGTAAGATAATACTATAATTACTGCCTACGTGCAAATTATAAAGCTCTAAACAAACTTCTAATATTTTTTTTGTTTGAGCGCGATTTTAAAGGACAAAAATGTTTGGCATGTTTGATTATGAAATATATAAAATTATAAATATTTGTGGTTTTTTGATAGGTATAGCTTTTGGCGCAATAGCACAAAAAAACCAATTTTGTTTTAGTGGGTGTATAAAAGATTATATTTTAATAGGCTCCACAAAAAGAGCATCTTCTGTTGTTATGGCTATAATATCTGCCATCATATTTACACAATTAATTACATCTTTTTATAATATAAATTTATACGATAGTAGATATTTTAACAATATTAATTATTTTGCTATTGCATTGGGAGGGGGCTTATTTGGTGTTGGTATGATGTTGGCAGATGGTTGCTCTAATAGACATTTGATTAAATTTGCTCAGGGTAACTCAAACTCTCTTGTTAGTTTATTATTTATTGCTATTTTTGCTTATGCAAGCACCAAAGGCTTTCTTGCAAGCTGGGTATTGTTTATAGTGCAAAATGAAACACTTTTAAAAATCTCATCTTATATAAACAATAATTGGTTAAATGTTTATGTAGTGCTGTTTGTATTATTCGTTTATTTGTTGTTTTTAACCAAAAGCATAAAACGAATTTTATATCTTAAAGATGGTATATTTATTGGGCTTTTAGTAGCAATTGCTTGGAGCATTACAGGAGTTTTGGGAAATGATTCAATTGATAGATATATACCCATAGGTGGTATATCTTTTGTTTATCCAAGTGCCTCAGCTTTGGAGCTTTTTACTCATTATGAAACAAAAGAACTCTCTTTTGGTATAAGTGTTGTAGTTGGTGTTGTAGTTGGTGCATTTTTAATGTCTAAAAACAACAAAAAATATAGTTTTGGTTGCACATCTAATGTCAAGAGTGAAACAAAAAACAATATTATAGGAGCCATCTTAATGGGTATAGGTGGGGTTATGTCTATTGGTTGCACTGTTGGTCAAGGGCTTAGTGGGGTTTCTACCCTTGCATTTTCAAGCTTTATTGCTATTTTATCCATAGTGTTTTTTGCTTATATTACTGCTTTATATATGAATAAAAACAAATCATTACCTATGTGTTTTATATTTGATTGGGATGATAATGCAAAGAAAAAAGACGATAAATTATTATACGATATTTAAATTGCAATACTCGCTCAAACAATTAAATGCTATTTTGAGCCTATCAATGTTTTGTTGATAAGCTAAA
>CAZXTK010000093.1:0-2606 GCA_964643665.1 uncultured Campylobacterales bacterium | reverse complement strand
ATAAAAGAGCAAGTGGATATTTTTGATAACGAACGAAAAAAGATTGCAAGAGAAGTATTGAGCGAGTATTTACAAAAAGTATGCGATGAAAAAGAGCTAAATAGTGAGCTGATTACAATAGATGATTTAATTATGCTAACTTCTATTACAAGCACTAACACTATCGCCAAAAAAGCAAAAGAGGCGATAGATAATAGAGTAGCATTAGTAGAAAATGAAATACTAAAAACAAAAATAGAAGAAAAAGAAAAAGCAGAGCGAGAGAGAAAAATCGCCGAAGAGGCAAAGCGACAAGCAGAGTTAGAATATCAAAGAAAATTAGAAGAGGCAAAGCGACAAGCAGAGTTAGAAAAAAAACAAGCAGTAGCAAATGCACAAAAGCAAACAGTAGAACAGCCAAAGCAAGAAACAACGATACAGCCACAAGAGCAAGAGCAAAACTTAGTGCAAGATGCTTTAGAGCCATTTGAGCCAACAACAAAAACACAAGCTATATTAGTGTTTGAGTTTGACATAAAAGGAGATAATGTAACAGATGAACAGATAGCAGATAGATGTAAGGCACAGATAGGCGAGAGCTTAATGAAATACTTAAAAGAAGTTAGAATATCAAAAGGAGAAGAACAATGAGTAAAGATATATTTGATTTTACAGAAAACGAAACAAAAAAGGAGCAAACAATGAATACAGACAAACACATTTTAAGCGATAATAAATATGCTTGTATAATAAGTGAAAATGATTATAGAGCAGTTGGTGGAGTAGGTAGCACATTATTATCTACTATATTGGACAACCCTATAAAATACAAACAAATAGTGAGTGGCGAACTAAAATTAGAGAGCAAAGCTTTTGACTTAGGGACGGTATTCCATACACTTGCATTAGAACCAAATAATATTGGAGATGTAGCAATAATTTCAGATACACCTATTCCAAAAAAGGTTAAAGATATATTTGATGAGAGCAAGGACTATGTAGTTATACCTGATGAGTTTCTAACTGCGAGTGGTGCTTTATCAACTGCCAAAAACATAAAACAAGAATACGAAGAATGGCTCTTAACAATAGATAGAGATGTTCAAATTCTGAAACCGTCTGAGGCTAACATATTGAACTTCTTATCGGACAATCAGGATAAGGTTATTATTACTGAAGCAGATAGAGAGCTAATGCAAATTGGTGCTAATAATGCTTATGAATACTTGCCAAATTTCGATGAGTATTTTAAAAACAATGATAACGGTGTATCAGAAGTAAGCTTTTTTGCAATTCTATATGCAGATAAAAGCAAAGCAGATAAGCCACTAACCTTTGATGAAGCAAAGAACCTAAAACAAGATGATGAGCTTTTAAAAGGTGGTGTGTTATGCCAAGCGAGAATAGATAGAATATATAAGGATATTAACGGCAACTTGCATTGTTACGATTTAAAATCTACCAAAAAAGAAGCAACCGACAAGAGTTGGGTTAATAGTAGTGGTAATTTTTGTTACGACTTACAGGAAGCACATTATCGTAAGGTCTTAAAGGCTTGTGGGGTAGATGTTTTATCTTTTATATTCGCTTATTGTAGCTTATTAGAATATGGGGGTGCAGGTTATAAAGAACACCATTTGATAGATAAGGAAGAGGCAAAATCACAACATACTGAACTTATAAAAAAGATAGTTTATTGTGTAGAGAATGACAAATGGAGTGTGCAAACATACACTAATGGGTCAGGCTTCGCAACAGTATCTGCACCAACACTACCAGCATATACAAAATACAGAATATAGGAGATAAGATAATGGAGTATGACAAAAATTGGATAATAATGTGCATACTTGCATTTTGTATGTTAGTATCAGTAGTATTCCTCTTGTATAATGGATAAATGCAAAGGCAAAGGCAAGTGCTTAGATTGTCAACGAAGAGTGGGCTGTTGGCGATATGGAGATGCAAATAGTGCAATAGATAATGTTTTAAAGAACATAAAAGACAAAAGGAAAAAAAATGAAAAACGATATGGGCATTAGCCCAGAAGAAAAACAAGAGATATACGATAGCTTTGATGAGTGTATGAGAGAGGGAAAAGAGATAGATGAGTTTTTTGCAAATGATATTAACGATTATGATATAATGGAGGCTGATTATATTATAGATAAGGTGTCAATAGATGACAACATTAAAAATCCCAACTTGGACATTCAGATATGTAAAAATATCACAAAAAACAAACATAAACATAAAAAAACATTATGGCTTTATCTACAAAATAGTTTATGATGACAATACTTATTATTATGGTAAAAAAACTTTTAAAACAGAGCGGAGAGCTAAACCACTAAAAAGTATGCGAAAAAATGCAAAGCGAATTGTAATCAAAGAGAGCGATTGGCGAACCTACACAGGCTCATCACAGATAGCACAGCATAAAAAAATCATAAAGAGAGAGATATTAAAAATCGCATTTTCAAAATTAAATCTTACTTTTTTAGAAGCAGAGCTATTATTCAAACAAAAAGTTTTAAAAGATACTCAATGCTTAAATGCTAATATTTTAGGAAAATTCTTTGATAGTGTATATAAGCGAACCAATAAATGCTAAGAATAGCAATATC
>CAZXTK010000092.1:0-2628 GCA_964643665.1 uncultured Campylobacterales bacterium | reverse complement strand
GAAAATAGATGGATTTGAAGCGCGATATGAGGCAACCATTTCTTTAAAAAGAAAAAAAGGAAACCTTGTTGGCCGTCGCAATTGGGCGAATAAATTAAAAACAACAGAATACCTTGAGTCCACATCAAAAAAGATACTTACCATTCATCAAGTTGAGTTTAAAGTTGTTCCAGGAGATTATGTCATTTCTGCCGAATTGCTGGATGGAGATTCAAAAAATAGTGGAGTTCGGGAAAAAGAATTGAAATATTCCGAACATAAAGGTGATCTTGCATTATATACGCCATTTTTTCTGGATTATCTTTCAGGGAATTGGGGTTTAGATGACAATGAAATTCCCATGTTTCAAAATATTATGGGGGCAAAAGTAACCCGCGCTTCCTTTTTTGTTTCAGGAAAAATAAAACCGGGACCTTATACGTTAGAGGTTACAGTTCTCAGTTCAAAGAAAAAAGAATTATGGAAGAAATCATTTGAGTCGAATTCGAAGGAGGAATATTTTCACCAACGAATTATCATTCCGGATAAAATCGCGAAGCAGGGATTACGGAAAAAAGTGGATATTGTTTTAATACAAGGGAATGGACGAATGAAGGAATCCGTGATTTTATCCTTGAGTAAGATCGGTATTTCTTCATCCATCAGTAATATTGACCAAGCTGTTCAAAATATGAGGTATATCCTTCATGATGATGAGTGGAAAAAATTAAGCAAATCTAAAAATACTGATCAAGAAACGCTCTTTCTGGAATATTGGGAAAGTCGAGATCCAACACCTGAGACTTCAGATAATGAAGTAATGAATGAATATTTTTCTCGCGTTAGTTATTCAAATAATAATTTTAAATCTTATTTGCCCGGTTGGAAAACTGATTTGGGAATGATCTATATTTTATTTGGACCTCCTGATGATTTAGAAGTTTATAACGATCCGTTGAGTCGCATATATTCACAACGATGGCATTATTATCGAATCAATAAATACTTTGATTTTATTGATGAAAATGGTTTTGGAGATTATCGTTTATCCACTCCGTTTTTTAGAGGTAGGAGCTGGTGAACATATTTCTCATTCCTGGTAGTAGTATCGGGAATGAATTATCAATAATTGAGGTACGGTTGAAATCCTATTCTTTTGTTGATTCAATTTATCAGATAAATAAAGTATAAATATGATCTCAGATAGTTTTATTCTATAAGCTAACCGTAACTTTTACCAAATATTTTGAAAGATTCAATAATGATAGACCGATTTTCATATAGTAGTCTGGAAACATACAAGAAGTGTCCAGCGCAATTTCGTTTCCGATATATTGATAAAATATATAAAGATGATGAAGGAATTGAAGCATTTATGGGCAAACGTGTCCATGAAGCATTGGAATATTTATATGAAGAAGTGATGGCATGCCGTCTTCCATTTTTGGATGGAATTATGGAAAAATATCATAAAGTGTGGGAAGAAAACTGGCATGACCGAATTGCCATTGTCCGGAAAGAAAACAAACCAAAATATTATTATGAACTTGGTGAACGATGTATCGCGGCCTATTACCGAACCCATTCACCCTTCGATCAACCTACCATCGGCACAGAGGTGGAATTTATTTTTTCTATGGATCAATCTGAAAATTATATGATGAAAGGAATTCTGGATAGGTTAGACCATGATGGTGAGGGAAATTATGAAATCCACGATTACAAGAGTGGAAAACGAATGTTGTCACAAAATGCTGCAGATAAAGATGGTCAATTAGCTCTATATCAAATTGCCCTAGAAAATTCATATGAAAATGTAAAATCGGTAAAACTTGTATGGCATTATCTTCAATATAATCAGAAAATATATTCACAGAGAAATGAACTACAGTTGAATGAATTGAAGAATAATACAAAAAATAGAATTGATGAAATTCGTGCCCATATTCAAAATGGGGGCGCATTTGCGCCTAAAAAATCGATTCTTTGCAATTGGTGTTACTATTGGGAAGAATGTTCAATTAAAAGTGGGACGAATCCCTACATTTAGGATATAATGAGACTAAACCAAAACGAATTGAAAGCATTGAAAACCCTGCTTTCTAATCCTAAAAACAGAATTGATGAATCGTTGGATAATTTATACAATAAAATGATATCCAATAGCGAAATTAGTTTATACATTGATGGTGCTGCGGATCTACACTCAAAGACTGCTGTAATTGGTGGTGTTATTACAAAAGATGGCGAAGAGGTATTTTCATTTTCGGAATACCTGCATGATGCCACAAATAACGAAGCGGAATACACTGCATTAGTTAAGGGATTAAAATATCTCATCCAGTTAAAATTGTTAAATGCAAATATTTACTCAGATAGTGAACTTGTTGTCAAACAAATTAAAGGTGAATACAGAGTAAAGCATCCCCGGATGCAAGAATTATATAAAGAGGCCATGGACCAATTTCAATACATGGATACTTGGACCTTTAATCACATATTACGAGATAAAAATGATTCAGCCGATCGACTGGCAAAATCCGGACGGTTGAAAGGGAAAAAATAATTCCATTTCTCATTTTTTAATTGATGAATCCATGGGTGATTTTAAATTAGATTTGTGGTCATTAATCCGAGCATAAATTATTA
>CAZXTK010000091.1:0-2648 GCA_964643665.1 uncultured Campylobacterales bacterium | reverse complement strand
TGAATAGCACAGACAAATCAATAGCTTTGATAGATATTGCACTTAGAAGAAGATTCGCATTTATAAAAATAAAGCCAAATGCAGAGTTAATAGGATATCAAAAAGCAAAAAAGATATTTGAGAGTTTAAATGAGTATATTGCAAATACAATCGGAGATGATTTTAAAATAGGACATAGCTATTTTATGCAGATTACAAGCGATGAAGAGTTGTCTTTTGCATTAGAGTATAAAATAAAACCTCTCTTAGAAGAGTATTATTATGGCAATGAAGACGGCTTAAACGACGCTATAAAAATATTAAAACAAGAAGAGTCGCAACAAGAAAACCAAGACTAAAATGAAGATGAACTAAACAATAGTTATTTTATTATTTCAATATATTAAACTTGCTATGCAAATAATGAGTTGAATTATTCCAATTCTAATTGCATCAAAAACATATCTTCTCCATCTAACACATCAAGCTTTACACTTGTGCATTTTGGGCAGGTGTATTCGTTGGTTTTTAACTCGCTAATATTACTACACTCAAGGCATTTGATTTTGATTTTTTGTATATTTTGAATGTATTCGCACCCCTCGCATATAGTGCCTTCTTTAAATGTTTCAAATGCAGTTTGCAATAAATCTGGCTCAACCCCACTCATTACACCAATTTTTACTACAACTTTTTTTACTTTTGTAGCATTGTTGGCTATTGCATTTTGCTCACATTGTTCTAACAAGCTCTGAACTATACTATATTCGTGCATTTAATTATCCTTGTGTTTTAGTCTTTTTGGAGTTTGTGTTGGGCATATTTTATAGACAAATTCATACCTTTTTTTATGAAAATCAGAATCTTTATCCCAAAACTCATTATACATAATCGCCAACTCATTTTTAGCATATTGCTCAATATTGTCTTTGTTGGCTTCTAAATAATCTTCTTTATCCCATATAAAATCATCGTAACTATCCTCATTCTTAATCAAATCCATACAATATGCCTCTAAGCTGTTTTGGTAATTATTTATATCAAGTATTTTATTTGCTAAGCCTATGTCTTTTGCTTTTTTGGCACCTACTGGTAAACAATCATTTAGTAGATTATCTGCAATATTTTTATCTACTCTTTTGTATAGCGAGTATGTGTGATACTCACTCCCACTTAGAGATAGAGTTTTGTAATGAGGGTTTAAAATAGTGGTATTTGATACAACTACTCTATCACAAGCAGTAGCTAAAAACACACCTCCGGCACCTGCATTTTTGCTAACACTTGCAACTGTTATAATATTACTTGCAAAAATAATTGACCTTATGACATCATTTATGGCATTTATATTGCTCCAACCATCCTCGCCGTTTTTGTTGCTATCTTGCAATATATTCAAATGTATTCCATTGCTAAAAAAATCATCACCACCCATTAAAACCAAGACTTTTATTTGAGTTTTTAGATACTCTATTGCATATTTTAACCTTATGCATTGCTCAGCACTACAAGCACCATTATGAAAATTAAAATACAAATATCCTATATCATCTTTTATATCGCAAGATATTTCATAAAATGTTTTATAAGAGTTGTCAAACAACAAAGGCAGTCTATTTTCTTTTATGCCTTTTAGCTTGTCTTTTAGCACATATGTGGCAGGTAGCTTAAAGCGTTTTGGCTCTTTTAGGTGGCTTATCCAAATGGCACCATCAATTGTGCCAATGCAAATTGCCCCATCTCTTTTTGCTATTATTTCTTGTGGCTCTCCGTTTAGCCCCTCTTCTAAACAAGCACCAAACAAATAGCATTTTACTCCAAGTATCTCATCAAGAATCCCCGGAAAACTATCAAGCTTGTTTATTTTGTTTATTATCTCTTGCGAACTATCTTGTTGCCAATTTATTTTTAAAATAGGTTTTGTATTTAGCGGGTTTATTATTTGTTTTGTAAATTTTTTCTGTTTAAAGTTGCTAAAAAAATCATCTAAAATAGAATAAAAGCTATTGTTTACTTCGTTTCTGTATATGCTAGCTTTTGTGGTTTTTCGCATAGCAAACTCACAACTCGCATAAATATCTCCGCCATCATAAGTATCGTTTGCTTGTAATATAACCACACCCCAAGTATCGCAATCTAATGCTTGCTCTAAACTATAAGCACCCCTATCACCAATAATTCCAGGATGAAATATAAAAGTAGGGTATTTTTCATATATCTCTTTTGGCAGAAAATCTTTTAAAAAAGGGCATAAAATAATATCGGGGTTAAAGTCATTTATCTCTTGCATTTTGGCGGTAGAATTAGCATACACTACATCAATTTTATAATTTTTATCTTTTAGGTATGTGTATGTTAGTTGTGATAGTGAGTTAAATGTTGTTATGAGTAGGGTTGTTTTCATTTAATGTTTTCTGCTAAAATTTTATTGATTTTAAGAATTGCATTTTTAGATACACCGACATTTGTTGCAATTTCTCTACTATCTTGTGATGAGGCAAACTTTATCATATAGTGAGAAAATCCATCTTTTAGTTTCTGTTTGCCATGCACTATCTGTTTATAGTCACTACTCAACTGTACCAATACTTTTGGTCTTGCTCCTCCTAATAAGCCTCCAAGAGCCAAGAGTTCATCTACCATATACTCAGCACTTCCTTCTAAAACCT
>CAZXTK010000090.1:0-2681 GCA_964643665.1 uncultured Campylobacterales bacterium | reverse complement strand
AAACAGGACTTAGAGAGTATAATCGCTCAAACTATTGTAAAAAACAAGAGGTAAAGCAAAGCTTTGAAGATCTTATAAAAAACGCCAAATTTAAGTATATATTTTTAAGCTATAACAATGAGGGACTTATGAGCCAAAATGACATTAAGAGCATTATGAGTAAATATGGAGATTATAATTTAACAACGAAAGAATATCAAAGATTTAAAGCCGATAAAACAGCAAACAGAAATCATAAAGCCGATAAAACTTATGAGTATTTACATATACTTGTTAAAACCAACATAAGCTAAAACTAACAATAAATTGCAAAATGAATTTCTCCAAAATAGCTTGTGAGCTTATATCGCAAGCAAAGCGCTTGCGAGAGAGTTTAGTTTGGTAGTATTATTTTAAAATTTCTCTACCATTAGTTGCTTGTATTGGTCTATTGTTTGTATGTCCGCCCAATGTGTCAAAAAATGCTTTAACTTGCTTTTTAGAAACACTAACAGGTTTTTTAAGAACAATCCAAGTTACACCCTCGCTACATGGTGGAGTTGTAAGCGAACCTTGAAACTTGTAGTATTTTTTACTTGAAGGCATAATTTTTTTGATGTCTTTTGCGCTTAGTTTAAGCTCTACTTCATCGCCTGATTTTAGTGGTAGTTTAGAAAATACTTTCTCTAAAGCTTTATTTTTTCTACCTTTTTTAAACATAACTGCAACAACAGCTAATTTGCCATCTTTTGAAGCATGTACAAAGTGTGCTTCTAATGGGTAGCTTTTGTGGTTTATGTTGTTTTCGCTTGGTGTATGAAAATGAAATTGTTTAAGCTCATAATCAACTCCATCAATTTTTACATGGCTACCACTTGCAATATTTACTTGCACTGTGTGCCCATTGTTTACAACGCTTGTAGAGCTTGCTTGGTATTTAAACTTTAGTTTTTTTAGTTTACCTTTTTTTGTAGGTTTTACATCAATAGGTGATTGAACTTTACCTTCAGAACACATTGCATAATCAGAGCTTAAAGACCCCCAATGTTTTGGTCCATGTTCTCCTTGGTATCCCCAGTGGCTTGAAGCACAACCTGATAGCAACATAGCTAATGCTAATATAATTATTTTTTTCATTTTTTTCCTTTAATATGATTTGAACTGATAGTCTATCAAAATAAACTTTATGTTACAATATATACAACTAAAAAGAGCATTAAAAATGGATAAACAAACAAATAACAACATTGCAACACAAGAAGACAAAACCCACAAAGCTAAAATACTAATAGAAGCTTTGCCTTATATTAAACAATTTAAGGGCAAAACAATAGTAATAAAATACGGTGGTGCTGCGCAAAATTCACCCCAGTTAGAGAGACAGTTCGCAAAAGATATAGTGCTACTAAATCTAATTGGTATCAAAACTGTTATTGTACATGGTGGCGGAAACAAGATAAATGCAATGCTTGAAAAGCTAAATATTCAAAGTGAATTTGTAGATGGTGTTAGAGTAACTTGCAAAGAAAGCATGGAAGTAGTTCAGATGGTTTTGGGCGGAGAGATAAACAAAAACCTAAGCGATATGCTAAACTCATTTGGCGCAAAAGCTGTTGGGCTAAGCGGAAAAGACGGCATAGCAAAGGCTGTGAGCAAAGATGCTAAGTCTTTTAAATACACAGGTAAAATAACAAAAATATCAAATAAAATAATCAAAAAAATGCTAAAAGAAAACATCATACCAGTAATCGCACCTTTGGCCTCATCTAGCACATTAGACAACAAAGATGAGATGAACAACAAAGACTATTGCAATTTGGGGTTTAATATAAATGCTGATGTTTTTGCTACACATTTAGCTACTTCACTAAAAGCTGAGAAAATATTTTTTCTAACAGATACAACGGGCGTGTTAGACAAAAACGGCGAGCTTTTAGACACACTTGATATTGAGCAAACCAAGGAGCTAATTGAAGAGGCAACAATACACGGTGGAATGATACCAAAGGTAAATTCATGCTTATATGCCATAAACAATGGTGTAACAAAAGCGCATATTATAAATGGTGCATTAGAGCACGGCATTATTTTAGAGCTTCTTACCAACAAAGGTAGCGGAACACAATTTATAAAATCAAAAAAGGCGAATTGATGCAATTTTTAAATACAAGAGATGATGATGCGCAAAAAGTAAGTTTTGCTAATGCAATTTTAAACCCCAACACAAATGGTTTGTTTGTGCCAGATGAATTGCCAAAACTACCGAGTGATTTTTTTGAAAAAACAAAAAATTACAACTATAAACAATTTGCATTAGAAGTGTTTAGGCTTTTTGATTTAGGGCTTGATGAAAAATTGCTAAAACAAACCATAGATACCTATGATGCATTTGACACAAAAGAAGTATGCCCACTCGTAAAAATAAAAGATGATTTATTTATTTTAGAGCTTTTTAACGGTCAAACAAAAGCCTTTAAAGATATGGCTCTAACGCCATTTGGGTATTTGTTCTCTAAACTTGCAAAAGAAAATGCCAACAAAGATAAACAATACCTTATCATAGTAGCTACCTCAGGCGATACAGGTCCAGCTACTCTAAATGCTTTTAAAAACTGCGATGGCATAAAAGTAGTTTGTATGTATCCCAATGGTGGAACAAGCGACATACAAAGGTTGCAGATGATAAGCGATAGCGACACAAA
>CAZXTK010000089.1:0-2790 GCA_964643665.1 uncultured Campylobacterales bacterium | reverse complement strand
GGTATGGATATAATTATGAAGATGCTATTGTTGTATCACAAAAACTGATAAAAGAAGACACCCTAACATCTATTCATATTTATGAAAAAGAAGTTGAAGCAAGAGAATTGAAACATGGAAATGAAGAGATTACAAAAGATCTGCCAAATGTCCGAAGTGAGCATACAGAGCATTTAGATGAAAGTGGTATTGTAAAGATAGGAACTCATGTTAAAGCAGGTATGATATTGGTTGGTAGAATTACCCCTAAGGGTGATATTAACCCTACCCCAGAAGAGCGATTACTTAGGGCTATTTTTGGAGAAAAAGCAAGTCAAGTAGTAAACAAATCAATATATTGTTCGTCATCTACTGAGGGTGTAGTAATTGACACCAAAGTTTTTACAAAAAAAGGCTATGAAAAAGACGAAAGAAGCAAAGAAATTTTAGAAAATGAAAAAGAAGAATTAAATAATCAACGACTCTTAAAACTAAATTTAATACAACAAGAAGAAGATTTAAAAATAAATAAACTTCTTTGTGATAATAAACTTGCAAGCTCTATTGAAGTAAATGGTAAAAAATACAACAAAGGGGATAAAATACCTCAAAAAGAAATTGAAAGCATAAATAAATTTGCAATGAAAAAGGTAATAAACTCTTATGAAGATACTGTTGCCAAACAATTTAATGATATTAAAAATCATTTTTTACAACAAAAAAGAAAGATAGCAAAAGAGCATAGCGATAAAATAGATATTTTAGAAAATGATGATATATTACCAAGCGGTGTAATAAAAAGAGTGAAAGTATATATTGCAATAAAAAGAAAAATAAAAGTTGGTGATAAAATGGCAGGTAGACACGGTAACAAGGGTATCGTATCTAACATAGTTCCAGAAGTTGATATGCCATATTTAGCAGATGGTAGAAGTGTAGATATTATATTAAACCCACTAGGTGTTCCTTCTCGTATGAATATAGGTCAAATTTTAGAAGTTCATCTTGGTAGTGTGGGTATGAATCTTGGTATGCAAATCCAAGAAATATTTGATAATCAAAAAAGCACTTTTGTAAAAGATTTAAGAGCTAAACTAACTCAAATTGCATCTAGTGCAAAATTAATGGATGCAAAAACCACTATATCTAAAATGAGCGATGATGAGATTATAAAATATGCAAGAGATTGGAGTAAGGGTGTTAAGTTTTCTTCTAAGGTTTTTGATGGAGTAAATAATAAAGATTTTGAAGAATTATTTAAATTAGCCAAATTAGACACAGATGGTAAAAGTGTGCTTTATGATGGCTTAACAGGCGAACGAATAAAAGAAAGAGTTAATGTTGGAGTTATGTATATGCTAAAACTTCATCACTTAGTAGATGAAAAAATGCATGCAAGAAGCATTGGACCATACTCTATCGTAACACAACAACCAGTTGGTGGTAAAGCACTATTTGGAGGACAAAGATTTGGTGAAATGGAAGTTTGGGCATTAGAAGCTTATGGTTCATCATCAATCTTAAAAGAAATGCTAACTGTCAAGTCAGATGATGTTGAAGGCAGAAACTTAGCATATAAAAACATTGCAAGTGGTGAAAATGTTCCAAATTCTGGAATCCCAGAAACATTCTTTGTGCTAATAAAAGAATTACAAGCATTAGCACTTGATGTAGAAATTTTTGATAAGGTAGAAACAAATGATTAAAGACGACACAATAGATCTTTTAAACCCAATAAAGATACAAGAGCTAAATAAACCGAAAGATTTTTCTGCTTTTAGAATACAATTAGCTAGTCCGGAAAAAATACTTTCTTGGTCTAGTGGGGAAGTTAAAAAGCCTGAAACTATCAATTACAGAAGCTTAAAACCAGAAAGAGATGGTCTATTTTGTGCCAAAATTTTTGGTCCTGTCAAAGATTATGAATGTGTATGTGGTAAATACAAAAAAATGAGATACAAAATGCATGTTTGTGAAAAATGTGGTGTTGAAGTAACAAGCTCAAAAGTTAGAAGACATAGAATGGGACATATAGATTTGGTTGTTCCTGTTGTTCATATTTGGATGGTAAATTCTCTGCCAAGCAGAATTGGAACATTGCTTGGAGTTAAGCTAAAAGATTTAGAAAGAGTTCTTTATTATGAAGCTTATATAGTAAAAGAAGCTAGTGAAGCTTATTATGATAGTGAGCATAGCAAAAAAGTAAAAAAATATGACATTTTAAACGAGGAACAATACCGGTTTATATCCGATCATTTTATGGACACTACCTTTGAAGCACATATGGGTGGGCAAGTGGTATATGATTTATTAGCAGATTTAGACTTAATAAATTTATACGAGAGCTTAAAAGAAGATGCACAAAACACAAAAAGCGAAGCTAAGAAAAAACTAATTTACAAAAGAATAAAAGTTGTAAAAAGCTTTTTAGATTCAAGCAACAAGCCTGAATGGATGATGATAACAAGGCTTCCTGTCATACCACCAGATTTAAGACCTCTTGTTGCTCTTGATGGTGGCAAATATGCCGTTAGCGATGTTAATGATTTATACAGAAGGGTGATAAACAGAAATAATAGACTAAAAAGATTAGTAGAGCTTAATGCTCCTGATATTATTGTAAGAAATGAAAAAAGAATGCTACAAGAAGCAGTTGATGCACTTTTTGACAACACAAAAACAGCAAATGCAGTAAAAGGGGCAAATAGAAGACCGCTTAAATCTTTATCAGAGAGCATCAAAGGTAAGCAAGGTAGGTTTAGACAAAACCTTCTAGGCAAAAGGGTTGACTTTTCTGGACGAAGCGTTATT
>CAZXTK010000088.1:0-2857 GCA_964643665.1 uncultured Campylobacterales bacterium | reverse complement strand
ATTGTAAAATTCCCCCCCCCCCCCCCGAAAACCTTTGACATTTAAGAAAAACTTGATAAACTTTCAACTTCATTTAAAAAATTACAAATAAAAAGGATAAAAATGAAAAAACAATTCAAAACTATAATGTTTTTATTAGCATTATTAATCACAACTGGTGTTTCACAGCTATCAGCTTATACGCATTTTAATGTGTTTACACGTGGCGAGGATAACTATCTAACCTATGAGACAGATAGATATCAATTGATATATACTCCAGATAGCATAGATGCAGCTAAAATGGCAGCTAAAAACTTAGATAAGTTTATGAAGGCTTATGATAAAAAGTTTGATTGGACATACGATGAGAAGTTAAGACTTGTATTGATATCTAACAGATGGCAAGAGCCAAATGCTCTTGCGCAATCATCTCCAATGGTTAGAGCTAAGCTTTATAGCAATGGTGCGCCTATGATGAACCACTTCAACTCTCCAACTTGGATGCACTTACTTATGGTTCATGAGCTAACTCACACTTATCAACTCGATATAAAAAAGAATGCAGTTTCTAAATACTCGCATGATATTTTTGGTGCAGGCTCTAATGTTTTTTTATTGCCTGGAGGTATTGCCCCTATAACAATAAACCCTAACGGTTTATTGCCACCTTTTTTCCACGAAGGTCACGCAGTTTTTATGGAATCAGACCCAGATATTGGTGGTAGACTAAACAGCGGTCATCAAAGAGCTTTGAAAAATGTTGTTGTATTAGATGGTGGGGTTACTCCTACTACTGTTTTGCACCCTGATTATGAGTTTCCATATGGAAATATGAACTACATTGTTGGTGGGTTCTTTCAACTTTATTTAGCAAACAAATATGGCGAAAAGAAAGTATTTGAGTTTTGGGAGAAAAATTCTGAGAAATGGTTGCTTCCATTTTGGTTTAATGGCAAATTTAGAGAGACTTTTAATGGTGATGATTTTGATGATGTAATAGAGGATTTTGTTGCGCAAACAAAGAAAAAAGCTAAAAACTTTAAACGAACTAAAATGTTAAGTGTAAAACAAGGTGGAATTGAGACAACTTCTTCTATTGCTCCTAGTTTTTTGACTAGACAAGGCGATATGATAAGATATGTAGATGGTGGTAATGGTTATGAGTATGGCAATCTTGTTAGCTATAACACAAAAACAAAAAAATACAACAAAGAACAATATGATTTGCTTTTAGGTAGAGTATTTGATATTGATGGAACAATTTATTCATCAACTGTATCTCAAATTAATCAGGATGTTAAGAAAGCTGGTTTGTGGGACAACTGGGGAGATATCAAGCCAGGCACAGAAGACAAATATATAAATGATATATACAAAAACAAAGTAGCTTACATAAAAGTAAAAGATAGCTCTATTGCTTATAAATTGTATATCAATGATAAATACTATGCAGATGTAGCGTCATTGTCTATGTTTGATAAAAAAGGAAATATTTACTATTTTTCAAAAATAAACAAAAACTTAGTGCTCTTTAAAAACAAAAAACAATTATTTAAGATTGGCACATTATATGTAAGATTGGTTGATGTAGTAGACAATAAAGTTTATTTTATCAGCTCTACAAAACTTGGTAGTGGTTTGTTTATGTGGGATAATGGAAAAATATACCAAATTCACGAAGCTGATGATATTACTGATGCTAAAATTGTGGCTAAAAACAAAGCTATGGTTGAAGTTGTAACTTCTAAGGGTTATGTAACAGGTATGACTAAAATATCTAAAATCAAAAAAGCTACTTTTAGTGTTTATAAAGATCTAAAAAATAGACAACAGTTTAAAATGGATAAGAATTTTAAAAATGTAGATCTATCAAGTTCTTCTACATATTACTCACCACTTAACTTGAAATATGTTTCTACAGACTTAAATATGTTTGGCTCTACTGGGGTGCTTACTCCACCGATAAAAAATGCAAAACCATTAGATAAGAATAAATACCTAAACAAAAAAGAGGGTTTAGGCTATCAAGCTTCTTTTAATATTGATGTAACTTTTAAAGATCCATTACTTGAGAGCACTCTTAAAGCATCCATAGCAAGAACAACAGATGCAGGTGAGCATGACTACACTAAGGCAACATTGTCTTTTGCTAACGATGCTCATATACCTTTTACTGTAAGAGCACATTATTTAGCCATGGATGCGGATGATTGGAAAGATGCATATAGAGATTTTGTGTCAGATATTAGCATTAACTATCCGTTTTATTTGAGAAATCATTTCAGTATAGCTGCAAATTTAGCATATACTCAACCATACAGAAAGATAATTAAAGATGGTAATGTTATGGGTGGATTCACATTTGCATATAATAGACCTGTGGCAAGAACTAAAACACCTTATAGAAGCTTGAGTGTTGCTCTTTTGGGTAAAGCGGACAGGGGCGATACTACTACTGGTGTTCATGCATTTGGTAGCACACATTTATTTGGTGATACTTTCTTAGGGGTAGAGGGTAAATATGTAAAAACAAATGCTGATCTTAGCAAAAACCATGAAACCGGAGATGACACTTATAATCTTACTGACTCAGAAGATAGAGGTATTAGAGTTGGTGCTTTCTTGGGTAGTGATTTGGATGTTACTAATACAAAAATTGCAGGTATGGCACAAGCTGGTTATTTTAATGAAGTTTCATATGGCGGTGTTGCATTGACCGAAGAGTTTTATTATGCAAACTTGCTAACTCCTTCTCCTTTGTTTTTTTCTTTAGAGACTTTGTCAGTATTTTATAATGTTTATCAACTTAAAAGAGATGCTAAATATAATATAGATAATAGCGATGAACAGCCAGTTATTGATTTAGAAACTTATG
>CAZXTK010000087.1:0-2941 GCA_964643665.1 uncultured Campylobacterales bacterium | reverse complement strand
CTTTGTTTTATGCCTTTTGCGTTTGGGTTTATAAAGCTTGTAGTAATAAATCCAGAATTTGGGCTAATAGCTACAATCTCATATTGTATCAATAGTTTATGAGGCAATGTGTCTTTACTAACTTGCATATTGCCTTTTTTATCAAGAGTTGCTTTAAATATGCTCTCTGTCATATCTAAAAATATAGTTTTGTTTTGAATATACCCTCTATCATCATCTATTATCCCAGATAGCTCATAATTGCCATTTACAAAAACATCATTATATGTGTCAATAGTGGCTTTTGTATTATAAATTTTTATATTTATTATGTAATTTTTATTACATATTGCTATTTGCTCTTTGGTTTGTTTTTTGGCAATAGAAGGGATAACAAAAACTTTATACACACTAAGAGATAAAGCCACCATAACAATTGTTACAAGGGTGTATATATTGTTTCTAATTACACTATATTTTGCAGTGCTACAATAGGGTTCAAGTTTTTGTGCATTTATAGGGCGGGGTTGGTTATGTTTTATAAATTTAAGGGTTTGTTTATATCTTTGTTTGTTTTTTCGCCTTTCTTTAGCTTGTAATTTGCGATCTAATTTTATAAATATTTTTTTTAATCTCTCTATTAGCAATATTATTATTATAAATATTTTTTTTATTAGCATTTTTTTGAGGGAGTATGTGTAATTATAAGTGTTAGTTAAATATTTCTCTTAAAAAGTTTCTACTTTGTATTGTAATATTTTGATGGTTTAGAGTTTGTTTATTTTTATAATATTCTTGTGCTTTTTTTTTGCCAACTCTGCCATATAGAGCGGATATTTCACCATTAAATCTGCTTCTTGTAATAAGCAATCTTGTTTTGTAATCTAAAACTTCATTTTTAAAGGCAAAATTATCATATTCTATTAAAATTCTATCAATATCATTTATAATACCATTAATTAAATACTGCTCTCTAAACCTTGATTTAAAAGATAGCATTTTGCTTTTTATTTTTAAAAATTTTATATATTCACTCATTTGAGAGTTTGAAAATTTTTCTAAGTATTCATCATAGTAATAATTTGCCATTATGTATTGCTCATTTTGCATATATGAATTAGCAAGCAATAAAATAGCACTTTTTGTGTATGGCGATAGCCTATGCTCAGAAGCTAATGAAACATAAAAATCATCTCCATCATCTAAGGCATTTGTAGCAATTGCTTTTGTGATTTTTTCATACCAATAACTTGCAGATTTATTGTAGATATTATTCTCATTTGCGCAAGAGCCAAACAACAAAACAAAAATAATAATGCTTAGTAATTTATATATAAATTTATAGTTTTTATAATTCATAATGTAAGCTTATCATTATTTAGCTTTTCTTTTTTTGCTTCATTGCTTTGGCATATTCTTTTTCAAACTTCTTTCTTTGCATATAGTCTAAATTGTCTATATAAACTTTTCCTTCTAAATGATCGCATTCATGTTGCCAAGCTAAGGCATCTAAATCATTAGCAATTGTAGTTATTAGTTTGCCGTATCTATCATAATATACTACTTCTATTTGAGAGTATCGTGGGATAATGGCACTAAAATTAGGAATACTAAGACAGCCTTCTTCAAAGTCTTTTTTCTCATCTGAGAGTATTTTTATTTTTGGATTTATCGCTTCTATTAAATTTTCATCAAGATAAATTTCTTTGCCATCTTTTATAACAGGAAAATTAATAATAAGCACATTTAAAAGCTTGCCCACTTGCACACCAGCCAACCCAACACCATTGTGGCTTAGCATAGTCTCTTTCATATCATCTAGTAGAGTATGCAACTGCTCGTCAAACTTCCCTACATCTTGTGATTTTTTTCGCAAAATAGGATTTGGATATTTTAAAATCTCTAATTGCATTATCGCTCGCTTTTGTGTTTGTGATTATTTGTATTGTGATTTTTTATATGTATGGCTCCGGATGCTGGGCTCGAACCAGCGACCAAATGATTAACAGTCATCTACTCTACCACTGAGCTAATCCGGAATGGATAAATTTATTTCTAAATTTAAGTCAAAATAATAACCAAAACTTACTTAAAATGTCAAGAGTTGCTTTTTTATTTGCCAATAATTGCAAACAATATCAATATCAATATCAATGCAGTAATTATACAAAGTGTATAATTATATTCTCTAAATTGCTACACTAAACTAAACTGATGGTTTTAATGAATATTTTGATAAACTAATTTAAATTTATTAAATCTATAAGTAGGACACTCATTGCAAAACAATAATAATCAAAACCAAAACAAAAAGCCAAAAAAAGGCAATTTCTTTGAAGAAAATCCATTTAAAGTCTTTATTCTTTTTTCTTTATTGGCAATTATGGTATTTAAGGCATTTTCACCACAAGAAGACTTTAAATTGCAAAAAAAACAATATGTAAAAACTATCAAAAAAACAATACCTTATTCGGATATGAAAAAATACATACAGCAAGGAAATATTGATAATGTAGCTATTGGTCAAAATTATATAAAAGGCGCTTTTGTTTCTAATGGTGTTTTAACAATTTATGAATCAAGAAGAGTTTTAGAAGACAATACCTTAATACCACTTTTAGAACAACAAGACATAGAGTATAAAAGCGTAAATGAAGAAAATCCTTTTATGGATATGTTGTTTTCTTTTGTGTTGCCTATTTTGCTATTTTTTGGAATATGGATGTTTTTGGCAGGTAAAGTTACAAAAAGTATGGGCAATGGAATGCTTGGCATGGGTGGAAGCAAAAAAATGATAAATAGCGAAAAGCCAAATATAAAATTTAAAGACATGGCAGGAAACGAAGAGGCAAAAGAAGAGGTTAGTGAAATAGTTGACTTTTTAAAAAACCCCGACAGATATGTGCATCTTGGAGCTCAAATTCCAAAAGGTGTGTTATTAGTAGGACCTCCTGGAACAGGA
>CAZXTK010000086.1:0-3047 GCA_964643665.1 uncultured Campylobacterales bacterium | reverse complement strand
AAGATTTTATAACCTCTTCAAATCGCATAAATACTAATTCTTGATATATAGATATTCTTTCGTCTTTTGTGGATTTTTGAGATAATATTTGATTGAATAAATCTTTTTGAGGTTCAATTTTCATCATAGACGCTTTGTAGCTTTTTATACTCTTTCATTAAAGTTTTAAGAGGAGGTATATTGTTATCCCTTTCAAGCAACACAGGAGCTTTTTTCTTTTTTAAACTATATGCTAAAAGTTCCCAAACTTCATCTTTTACTGACATCCCGTGAGTGTCTATCCATAGGTTTTCTTTATATTCTAAATGCCCAGCTACATGATAGTATGCAATAGTATTTAAATCTATATTGTCTATAAATTTATAAGGGTCAAATTTGTGATTAAATGAATTTACAAATACATTATTTATATCAAGTAGCATTTTTGAGCCACTTTTTTTAAATACTTCATTTATAAATTCACTCTCAGTCATTGTAGATTGGGGAACATAATAATATGTAGCATTTTCTAATATTAGCTCTCTTTTTAAATAGTTTTGAACTATATCTATTTTTTGTACCACATTTTCAATTACTTTTTGTGTCATAGGCAGTGGCAAAAGCTCATAACTTTGAATGCCATTTAAAGATGAAAAGCTAAGATGTTCTGAATAATGTTTTATCTCATATCTGTCTAAGAAGTTTTTTATTTTTTTTAAAAAATCCATATCAAGTGGCTCTAATGAGCCAATAGATAAAGATAATCCATGACAGACTACATTATACCTATCCATAATTTGATTAAAAATTTTTTGATATTTCTTTGGAGTATCCATCCAATTTTCTGGAACTATTTCTATCCAAGATGGTTGAGTATTGCAATTTAATATATCAAAGATAAACTCTTCTCTTAATCCTAAGCCACAATCATTTATGTTTTTCACAAAATTTATTTTTTAAATATTAAATAATCTAAGCTAAAATGCCCACTACCATGAGAAACGAATATCATAAGAAATAAACTATAATATAGTGGTATTTCAAATCCATTATTGCCTGAGTCAAATCCGTTTGATAAATGAACTGTAAATATAGCAACTAACATTACTATTATTAAAGGTATGGCAATAAGTCGTGTAAATAATCCTATTGTTAATAAAATAACACCAACAATTTCAATAGTTGCTGCCATATAGGCATTAAATAAAGGCATAGGTATTCCTATGCTACCAAACCAAAAAGCAACAATATCTATATTGCTCCATTTTTTCATAGCTGCTCCATAAAACCCATATGCTATAGCTAATCTTGCAAATAAAAGTGATATTGAGCATAAATAGTCGTTTGAAAATTTTGAATATATTTTTTTTATACTCGTAAGCATATATTTAAAATTCATTTTTTGCTATATTTACAAGATTTAGTGTTTGCTATCCTCGTGCTTATCCATTTTTCCGCCACATTTACCAGCACCACAGCTCATTTTTGACTTGTGGGCATTATGTTTAGTCTCATTTTTATGCTCATTGTGTTTGTCGTCTTTATGTTTATCCATTTTTCCGCCACATTTACCAGCACCACAACTTCCACTCATTCCTGCAAACGCTGTTGCACCCATCATCGCTGTTCCTAATATTGCAGTTGCTAATTTATTCTTTTTTGTTTTCATTTTTTACCTTTTTTTGAATTAGATAGAAGTATATAATATCGTGTGTGTATAAATTGTGTAGTTAATTGTTTATTCTCTATTTTAGATTAACTTCAACCTCTTAAAGGCATTTGCACATCTAATATTATAATACTTCATTTCTAATTGTAACATAATTATTGTTTAATCTTTAAACTCTCAACAGTATAAAACACAAGTGGTATTATGATTAGAGTCAAAATAGATGAACTAATCATTCCCCCTATCATAGGAGCAGCGATTCTTTGCATTACTTCACTACCAACCCCATTTATATACATAATTGGCACAAGCCCACCTAATATTGCAAAAACAGTCATAAGTTTTGGTCTAAGTCTTTGTCCCGATCCTGCAAAAACAGCCTCTAAAATATCTTTTTTTGTGATATTTTTTAGCTGTTTTCTTTTTTCTTCTACTGCCTCTTTTAGATAAATTATCATAACAATTGCAGTTTCACTTGCAACACCAAGTAAAGCCATAAATCCGACAATAACAGCAATACTTATGTTAAAATTTAAATAATCAATATACCACAATCCTCCTGCTAATGCAAAAGGTAGGCTAAAAAATACAATCATAGCATGTGAAAATACTCTTAGAGCCATAAATATTAAAATAAATATAACAACAAAAGTAGCAGGGATAATATAAACTAATCTCTTCATTGCACTCTCAAGATATTCACTCTGTCCTGCCCATTCATAGTAAAATCCATTAGGAAGTTTTATTTTATTTAAAAGTTTTATTGCCTCATCTTTATAAGTTTTGCTTGAAATTCCTTGTTTTGGAGTTATGTATATAAAATTGACATTCATTCCTTTTTCACTTTTTATAACAGATGGTCCTATTTTGTAAGATAATTTTGCAAATGTTTCAAGTGGAAAATATCCAAGTTTTGTTTTAATCTGAAGCCTATTTAAAGTAGTTAAATCTGCTCTTTGTGTTGCTTTGTATCTTAGAGATATAGGGTATCTTTCAAGTCCATCAAGCATTACTCCTATTTTTTTACCGCCGACTCCTAAGCTAATAGCATCTAAAATAACTTTTTTAGCTATACCATATTGACTTATTTTTTCATCATCTATTTTTATATTTAGATAATATCCACTATTTGCCTTATCTGATGAAACTGAGAGGGTTTTATTGAAGTCTTTTAAAGTATTTTCTATCTCTAATGCGGTTTTTTCTAACAGTTTATGGCTATTCCCATAAAGTTTTATCCCAAGTGGTGTTCTAATACCAGTTAAAAGCATATCAATTCTTCCTCTTATTGGATAGGTCCAAGAGTTTATAAGCCCCTTAACTCTTAGTGCTTTATCCATATCTGCCATAAGTTTTTTGTATGTCATCCCTTTTCGCCAATATTTTTTATCTTTAAAAG
>CAZXTK010000085.1:0-3062 GCA_964643665.1 uncultured Campylobacterales bacterium | reverse complement strand
ATTTGCAAGTGGAGTTTAATGAGGTAACACCACAAAAAGTAAAAGATTTTGAGAGTAAATACAATTTAGAGTTAAAGCAAGTTATGGTCATTGGAGCATATATTTATAAGCATAATAGCGACATTTTTTTATTATTAGATGAAATATCCAAAGAAAAAAATATTAAATCAGCAAAACCCCTATGGGCTAACACAAAAGCAGTTTTATATTAGGGCAAGTGTTGAGAATATTATTTTTTATATCTGCTTTGTTGTTTCTTGGATGTCCTGATACAAGTTCTAGCCCAAACTATTGGATAAGTAAAAAAAACTTAATATATAAAACTTATGTAAGCAATGATACAAACAATAACAGCATAACTGATAATGTAGAAAAAGATATTTTAAATAACAATCCACAAATAGATACTTATGAGAGCAATATGTGGCATTTAAGAGCATTAAGCATAGATTTTATAAACAAAAAATATATGGGATACAAAAATGGAGTTTATATGCATATCCAAGTTGTAGATGAGGGTGTAGAGCCAACTCACGAGGATTTAAAGGATAATATTGACACTGCAAGAAGCATAGATGCTATTAGCGGCAAAAGTGGAACTTTGGGTGCAAATGGACCCCATGGCACAAAATGCGCAGGTCTTATTGCAGCAAGAGGTTACAATGGCAAAGGCATAAGAGGCATTGCGCCATTTGCAAAAATATCAAGTGTAAATTGGATAAAAAAACAGCAAATCGCAGAGTTAGAAAAGGCTTGGTTTAGCGGTGATGGTGCAAATGGAATTGTGGTGAGCTCTAATTCTTGGGGTAGTTGCGATAATTTCAATCAATTTGCAAAAGAACAAGAGAAAATTTTAAAATTAGGCTCAACTACGCTTAGATATTCTCTTGGAAGAATTTATGTATTCTCAGCAGGAAATAGCAGGAGGGGTGGTAATGGTTGCCCCACAAATGCTATTGGAAGTGCAAATTTAGATGAGGCGAGAAACAATCAATATGTTATAACCGTAGGGGCTATATCCAAATCTGAAAAAGTAGCTCCATACTCAAGCCCAGGAAGCAATATTTTAATATCCACATATGGTGGTGTTGGTGGTGCAGATTATCTTTTTACAACAACTAAAAATAATGCTTATACAAACTTTGCTGGCACAAGCGCATCTGCTCCTATTGTTTCTGGCTCTATTGCACTCATATTGGAAGCTTGCCCTGATCTTAAATATCAAGAGGTGCAATATTTATTAGCAAAAACTGCTTCGCAAATAGATGTGAATAATCCAACTTGGGTAAAAAATTCAGCCGGTATGTGGCACAGCGTAGATTATGGTTATGGCAAATTAGAGCCATTAGAGGCAATAATCGCTTGTGAGGCTGGTAGATATAGACTAAAAAACTCATATGAAGCTTCAACAAAAATAAAAGTTGATGAAGCTACTAATCAAAATAGCTTTATTGTTGATATGACAATCAATAAAGCCTTTAAAGCTAGATGGGTTGGAGTAAATATAGCAGGTAGTTTTACGCGATTTAATCAATTAGAAATTTATCTAATATCTCCAAAAGGTGTAAAAACACAATTGTTGCATCGCAATAATCCATTAAGCTATATGCGTGATGATATAAGATTGGGCTCTTTTGCATTTATTGATGAGCCAACAAAAGGTGTATGGAAGCTTGAAGTAAAAAATAAATTTATTTATGATGAGTTAACAAGTGTTGAATTAGACATAGTTGGTCATTAGTTGTATAATAATGGTGAGATAAGATAAAAATAAAACCAAACAAAAGGGATTAAAATGGATTTGCTAAAACAATACAAACAACATATAAAAGAGCGAGAAGAGCTAAATATTCCACCACTTGCATTGAATAAAGAGCAAACAATTAAATTGGTAGAGATTTTATCAAGTGATGATATGCCTGATGGCGATAGCGAGTTTTTGCTAAATATATTTGAGTATAAAATAAATGCTGGTGTAGATGATAGCGCACATGTAAAGGCTAATTTTTTAAATGATATTTTGCAAGATAAAAAAACTTGCCCACTAATAGATAAAAAAAAAGCAATCAAAATATTAGGAACAATGCTTGGAGGGTATAATATACCTGTTTTGATAGAAGCACTCAAATTAAACGATTCTAATTTAAGCGAACTTAGCGCAAACGAGCTAAAAAACACTCTTTTGGTTTATGATTATTTTAATGATATAAAAACACTAAGCTCTAAAGGCAACAAATACGCAAAAGACATATTGACATCGTGGGCTAATGCTGAGTGGTTTAGCAACAAAAAACAAATACCATCAGAGATTACTCTATGCGTGTTTAAAGTGGATGGAGAAACAAACACAGATGATCTCTCCCCAGCGGCACATGCATTCTCGCGTGCAGATATTCCTTTGCATGCAAATGCATTTTTGATAAACAAAGACAAAAACGCACTCCAAACCATAAAAGAGCTAAAAACTAAAGGCTACCCATTGGCATATGTTGGTGATGTTGTAGGAACGGGAAGTTCTAGAAAATCAGCAATAAACACAGTGCAATGGCATATGGGCGAAGAGATACCTTATATCCCAAACAAAAAAACAAAAGGCGTGGTCATAGGCTCAACTATTGCTCCAATTTTTTATAACACTGCGCAAGATAGTGGATGTTTGCCTCTACAAGCAAATGTAGATAATATGAAAACGGGCGATATTATTACCATAAAACCATATGATGGTGTAATCGTAGATGAAAACAATAATGAGATATCTACTTTTGAGCTAAAACCAGCAACTCTTTTAGATGAAATAAGAGCAGGTGGGCGAATACCACTTATGATAGGCAAAGCACTTAGCAAAAAAGCAAGCCAAGCGCTTGGTGTTGATATGAGCGATATTTTTATACAAACATCTAATAAAAACAATCAAACAAGCTTTACGCTTGCCCAAAAAATAGTAGGCAAAGCATGTGGCAAAGAAGGAGTTGGCGCAGGAGAGTATTGTGAGCCAATAGTTACTACGGTAGGTTCTCAAGATACAACAGGACCAATGACAAGAGATGAGATTAAAGAGCTAG
>CAZXTK010000084.1:0-3089 GCA_964643665.1 uncultured Campylobacterales bacterium | reverse complement strand
TTTACAATATGCCTTAGCTATACTTTTCGTTCGCATTTGCTCACTTAATATATCACAATACATATTTACAATATGCCTTGTTCATACTGTGCGCGTAATCGGTCTTTTTCTTCTTTTCTTTTAAGCACTTGGTATTCTCGCTCTCTAAAATCACTTATAGAAAATCCAAAATAAACCAAAAAGCTAGATGCCACAAAGATAGATGAATAAGTACCCACAACAATACCAACCAAAAGAGTTAGCGCAAAACCATTTATAATCTCACCACCAAAAAGATATAAGGTAAAAACAACAAAAAAAGTTGTAAGTGAAGTAAGAGTCGTTCTGCTTAGAGTTTGTGATATTGAAGTGTTTATAACCACATTTAAATCTTTTGATTCATTTACTCTTATGCCCTCTCGTATTCTATCATATACAATAATAGTATCATTTAGCGAATAGCCGATGATTGTTAAAAGTGCTGCTAATATGTCTAAGTTTATCTCTATATCAAAAAACGACAATGCACCAATAGCAATAGCAACATCGTGAATTAAAGCACAAATGGCACCTAATGCAAATTTATACTCAAATCTAAAAGAAACATAAACCAAAATAACAATCATACTAATAATGAGCGCTAACATACCATTAATCCTAAGCTCATTTCCTACTTTTGGACCTACAATATCTACCCGTCTTATCTCAAATTTGCCACTATCTTTTAGCATTACTCGTATCTCATCGCCAAAATCTTTGGTAACCACATTAGAGCTTTTGCTTATTTTTACAAGCACTTCTCTGTCGCTTCCAAACTTACTAACACTCGCAGATATGCCTTCTTTTTTTAGAGTATCTCTAATAAGTTGCATTGGGGCTACATCTTCGTATTGTAGTTGAACCACAGTTCCCCCAGTAAAATCAATACCAAAGTTAAACCCCTTAGTAAAGTTGAGTATCAAACCTGCCACAATAACCACAATAGAAATGGCTAAAAACTTTATCCTATGACTCATAAAATCATAAGTTTTATTTTGTTTAAAAGCTTCCATTATTTTCCTTTTGCTGTATCCAAATTGGCTAAATGCCAAAGAATTTTTTGTTATTTACTCTTGTGCTGAGTGCATCATATATGCCTCTTGTGCCTACAATTGCACTAAACATAGAAGCTATAATACCAATAGATATACTAAGAGCAAAACCTTTTATCGGTCCTGTTCCATAAACATATAGCACAATGGCTACCAAAACCGTTGTAAGGTTTGCATCAAAAATAGCACTAAATGCTTTATTATAGCCCTCAGATATAGCTTTTTGCATATCATTTGTTGCTTTTGCTACTTCTCGTATTCGCTCATGAATTATAATATTTGCATCTACTGCCATACCAATAGTAAGCACTATTCCAGCCATACCAGGCAGTGTTAGAGTGGCACCAAAATAAGACATTACCCATATAATCATTGTTATATTAACTATCAAAGCAATAATAGCAATAACACCAGCACCTCTATAATATGCCACTATAAATATCAAAATTAAAACAAATCCACTAATAAGAGCAATAAAAGATGCTTTTATGCTATCAGCCCCCAAAGATGGACCAACGAGTCGTTTTTCTAATAAAATTACATCGCCACCTAAGGCACCACTTTTGAGTGCAATTGCTAAATTGCCGGCTTCATTAAGCGTAAATCTACCGCTAATTTGCCCACTTCCTCCGCCAATTCTTTCGTTTATATTCGGTGCAGAAAAAACCTTGCCATCAAGCACAATAGCTAATCTTTTGCCAACATTCTTGCCAGTAAAATCGCCAAAAACTCTACCACCCAAACTATCAAGCGAAAAATTAATAACGGGCTGATTTGATTTATCAAAAGCAACAAAGGCATTTGTTATATGCTCACCTGTTAGAATAGGTATTTGTTTTACAATGTATTTTTGCTCTGCATCTTTATAATCGCTTAAAATCACAGACGAAGTGGCTACTAATTTGTTTGGCGAGATAGTATCTATCTGATCGCTTAACTCTTCATTTACTGCCATAAGTTCAAGCTGAGCTCTTTTGCTTATTAGCTCTCTTGCAGAGTCTTCTTGCTCTTTTGTTTTTATGCCAGGAAGCTCTACTACTATATATTCATCGCCTTGTTTTCGCACGCTAGGCTCTGCTAAACCAAACTGATCTAATCTGTTTCTAATAGTCTCAACTGTTCTATCAATGGCTTCTTTTTTTACAGTTTTTACAAACTCATCCGAAAAACTAAACTCATAAAAAAGCTCATCTTTTGGCGAGGTTTGAATAAGCCCTTTTATACTATATAAATATTTATCTAATTTTGTTTTTTCATCTTCATCTAAAAGCATAAAAGATAATTTATTATCTTGCACAAGCATATTATCTATTAAAATATCGTTATCTAATGCAAAATAATTAATGCCTGTTGCAACAGATTTGATGGCAGATTTTACGGCTACATCGCTATTTATGCCAAGTAGCATATATAGTCCGCCTTGCAGATCTAATCCTAAGTTTATTTTTTTGCCGTAATTTGCATTTGTAAAAGAAGGGATAGAATAAAAAATACTAAGTAGTGCGACAAGCACAAAAATAGAAAACTTAAAGTTAAAAATCTTCATTTATGGTTGGTGTGCTTATACTTTTTGGCTAACAAAGCTTTTTGAAAGCTTAAAAAGTGAGCCATCTTCGCTTTTAACACTAAAAAAATCATCTTCCACTTTGACAATCTCAAAATAAAGCCCACCGGTTGAGATGATCTTGTCGCCTTTGCTGAGAGAATTTAGCATATTCTTATGCTCTTGTTGTTGTTTTTGCTGTGGTCTTATTATTAAAAAATAAAAAATAGCAAATAAAACTATTAGTGGTAAAAGTGATGAAAATAAATCGCCTTGCATGTTGTTCCTTTTATTTGTTTGGTTTGTTTTGTTATTGAATTAAGCTAGATTATAACACAAATTATATAAAGCATATAAACCTTGTGCTATTTTGCTACAAAGATTAGATGATTTAAGCTTACCACCCAAAAAGAGGGGCGGAGGAGGATGGATTTAAAAAGTTACTACCAACCGTAGCTTTATTTTATTCGCTAAAG
>CAZXTK010000083.1:0-3100 GCA_964643665.1 uncultured Campylobacterales bacterium | reverse complement strand
CCGTAAGGGCGATTAAGCCGTGTAAAATGTTTTTTCTATTTTCTTCGTTCGCCCTTGCTCACTCCAAAAAGGCGTAAATATCCCCACTCTTAAAATATATATAGTAAAATAACACATCATAAACTACAACCACCTACCCTAAGGAAATAAAAATGAAACAAAAAAAGCAATTATTTGCAATATTTGGCTACCCACTAAGCCATTCAAAATCACCTATTATGCACAACAACGCATTAAAACACCTAAAGCTAAAACCAACATACACTAAAATAGAGCTAATAGTTGCAACAAGCAATCTTTTGAGAGACTCGTTTTTGGCAAACAGGCTAAAAGGTGCAAATATCACCCTACCTCACAAAGAAGAGGCATTTAAACAAGCAGACAAAATAAAAGGTGTGGCAAATAAAATAAAAGCCGTAAATACTTATGTGCTAAAAAAAGGCAAGATTATAGGCTACAACACAGATATTTATGGGTTTAAAAAAAGCATTCAAAAAGACATAAAAAAATACAAGATAAAAAACGCCCTAATATTAGGTGCTGGTGGGGTGGCAAAAGCAGTTGCTATCTCTTGCAAAAAGCTAAAACTACAAACCATAGTGGCAAATAGAAGCAAAGAAAAATTAGAATTTTTTAGCCATATTGGTTGCAAAGTTAGCATTTATGATGATTTAGAGCTAAAAAAATATGATTTAATAATAAACGCCACAAGCGCAGGGTTAGAAGATAATACCCTACCCTTAGATAAAGCTAAGCTAAAAAAACTACTCAAAAGCTCTAAATATGCCTATGATTGCATATATGGCAAAGAGACTGCCTTTTTGACCCTTGCATCTACATTAAACATCAAAACACAAGATGGGCTAAAAATGCTCTTGTTTCAGGGTGTTAGAGCATTAGAGTTATTTTTAGACACAAAGTTAGATAAAAAAACAATCAAAAAGATGAAACAAGCCCTACTTTAAAACAAATACCCCATTCTAATCATCTATCAAAAAATCAAACTCCACGCTTTTGTAAAATTTTATCTCTACATCCATAACATAAAACTCCACATCGGCTATTTTTAGTTGTAGCTCTTTTAGCTTTACATAGTCTTTTGCGGTTACTAATATGTTTGTTTTTTTGTATTTTTTAACCACCTGCTCTATCTCGCTACCACAAAAGCTATGATGATCTTCAAAAAACTCATACTCTATGCCATCTGGCAAAAATTTTAGCAATCTATGACATCTTGATATAGCACTAACAAGCACTATATCCCCTACTTTTGTATTTATTTCATCTGCACTTACGCTTGTATTCTTGTTTTTGCAAGGTTTATAAAAATACACCTCTCTGTAAAAATCAACACCCTCTTGTAATGTCAAATCACTAAACCTATAAAAGCTCTTAGGCTCTCTATAACACCCACTAGGTAGCACAAAGCTATTTGTAGGCTCTTTTGCACTTTTTAGCAATATGTCAAACTTTTTTACCCCAATCAAAGAAAACCCATCATCTACAAACACTATCTCACTGCCCATTTCTTTTGCTTTTGTTATTGCTTGTTTTTTGTCCTCGCTTACAATCACATTGCAAGCTATGGAATTTGATAGTAACATAGCCTCATCTCCGCTTGTTTTTACATCACATTGCACTATGCCCTGCTTTGCTACTACCACCAAACCGCGCGACTCTCTGCCATACCCACGCAATACAATAGATATTTTATCGCATTTGCTTTTTTTGTTTACTCTGATATATTGCTTTGCAAGCGCTATAGACATAGGAGTTTTGCCACTACCACCAATTGTGAGATTGCCAATAGATACTACCTTGATTCCCATATCGCATTTGCTTTGTTTTGTTAGTCTTCTTATGTGTGCCAAACAATAATATACACAAGAGAGTGGTAAAAGCAAATATACAATAATCTTTTGCGCAAAATTAGGCTCAAACAAACATTGCTCAAAAAAGCCATATATTTTTGCTCTCATTATGTTCTCCTTATCATATATTTATTTGCCACCATATATGATAATTTATGTATTCTTTTTGTTCTTTTGTTTTTAGCTATTGCATATATTATCAAATAAGCCCATATAATGCGCTTTTTTCAAGCACTTTTACGCCATCTGATTTAAACTTATTTGCATCAACTCTTGCTTTTACTTTGCTTAATATATCATCACTCACAGAGCATTTAGAGCTTTCTTTTAGTAAATATCTAAGAGCCTCGTCGCACTCAGAGTAGCTAAAACCAAGCTCACTCTCGTCGCTTTGACCTTGCCATAAATCTGCACTTGGTTTTTTGGTTATTATCTCTTTTGGGACATCTAAGTGTTTTGCATATTCAAACAAGTCTGATTTATAAAATAGCGATATAGGGTTGATGGCACATGCTAAATCTCCAAACATTGTCCCATACCCTAACATTAGCTCACTTTTGTTGGATGTGCCTACAACTAAGGCTTTGTATTTTACGCTTAGATCGTATAAAATCATCATTCTAACTCGCGCACAAAAATTGCCCATTCTAAGTTTGTAGCTATCGTCTGCATTATTTGATGATATGTCGTTTAAGGTGTCATTGTAGGCTTTTGTAAAGCTATCTATCTTAACAATATCGTATTGTATTTGTAATTTATCGCATAAGTTTATGGCGTCTTTTATGTTTGTTTGGTTGCTAAACTCGCTTGGCATCAAAACCACTCGCAAATTATTGCTAAACGCCTTTTTGCAAAGTGTGGCAACTATTGCGCTATCTAACCCACCGCTAAGCCCTACTATGGCGTTTGTGTAGTTTGCCTTTTTAAACTCTTTTTGCAAAAACTCTACAAGTATTTGTGTTATTTTTTCATATTGCATTTATAATCCTAAAAACTTTTATTAAATTATAGCAAACTCATAATCAACACAAGCAAGTTTTGGCTATAATCACTTTTATTTAATACAAAAGGCAAAAGATGGATATAAGAAATATAGCAGTTATAGCGCATGTTGATCATGGTAAAACTACTTTGGTAGATGAGCTCTTAAAACAAAGTGGAACTCTAAAAGAAAAAGACGATGTTGGTAGAGTAATGGATAGCAATGATTTGGAAAAAGAAAGAGGTAT
>CAZXTK010000082.1:0-3274 GCA_964643665.1 uncultured Campylobacterales bacterium | reverse complement strand
TGTGAAGTATTTAGCACAAGAGCTTGGCAAAGATAAAATAAGAGTAAATGCAATTAGTGCAGGACCTATCAAAACATTGGCAGCGAGTGGTATAAGCGATTTTAGCTTTATGCTCAAATGGAACGAGGCAAACTCTCCTCTTAGAAAAAATGTATCAATAGAAGAAGTTGGGCAAAGCGGTGTGTATATGCTGAGTGATTTTAGCTCTGGTGTTACAGGCGAGATTCATTATGTTGATTGTGGGTATTCTATTATGGGAATGCCAGCGGTGGAAGATGATGGCAATGGTCATCAAAAATTGGTTTGGAGTAATGATAGCTAATGAGAATTAGCGACTCTGCTTTAATAAAGGTAGCTAAAAAATACCAAACTCCGTTATATGTTTATGATTTTGATGGTATCAAAAAAAACTATCAAGAGTTTAAACAGGCATTTTATGGGCGAAAATCAATAATAGCATATGCCATAAAGGCAAACTCTAACTTTGCAATAATGCAAATGCTATCAAAAGAAGGCTGTGGGGCTGATTGTGTGAGCATAAATGAAGTAAAACTTGCACTAAAAGCAGGTGTAAAAAAATACAATATTGTGTTTAGTGGTGTTGCAAAAAGCTATGAAGAGATAAAACAAGCATTAGAGCTTGATATTTTGCTTATAAATGTTGAGTCTGCTTTTGAGCTTGAAGATATTATAAAAATAGCAAAAGAGCAAAACAAAAAAGCAAGAATTTCAATAAGACTAAACCCTGATATTGAGCCTAAAACTCACCCTTATATATCTACTGGTCTTAGTGAAAATAAATTTGGAGTAAATGCAACTGAGGCAAGAGCTATGTATATATTGGCTAAAAAGTCTGAGTATTTAGAGCCTATTGGTTTGCACACTCATATTGGAAGTCAGCTAACTGATATTAAACCTATACAAGATTCTTTGCAAATTGCGAGTGATTTTGCAGGAGAGCTTATAGCGTTAGGGATTGATTTGAAGTTTTTTAATGTTGGTGGTGGGCTTGGCATACAATATGATGATGAAAAAACAATACCTCTATATGATTATGCTCAAAGCATATTCAAAGCATTGGGCGATAAAGATTTGACAGTCATCTGTGAGCCGGGCAGAAGCATAGTTGGCAATAATGGAGTGCTTTTAAATAGCGTAGTTGGAGAAAAGCTAAACCACAAAACAAGATTTGTAATTGTAGATGGTGCAATGAATGATTTGCTTAGGATTCCATTATATAATGCTTATCATAAAATTGCACTCTTAGATGCTAGCGATGAGAGCAAAATGAGTTTTGATAATGATTACACAAATGCCAAAGGCGAAAAATGCAATGTGGTGGGACCTGTTTGTGAGAGTGGTGATTTTTTTGCAAAGGGAATAAATTTGCCACAAACAAAAAAGGGCGATATTGTATGTGTTTATAGTGCTGGGGCGTATGGGTTTTGTATGGCGAGCAATTATAACCAAAGAGTAAAACCTGCCGAAGTAGCAATATATAAAGGTGAAAATGGCAAATTGCAAGATAAATTGGTGCGAAAACGAGAGAGTTTTGAGGATTTGTTAAATAATCAGATTATGTAGGTTTGATTGTTTTTATAAAATCACAAACACTAAAAATAAAAAATAAAACATCTGCATTCAATTGTTTTTAAAGCTGTATGTTAAGGCTTTAGGCTAACAGGCTTGGTGTTTGTTGAGTGTTAGACTTTATATAATCATCTCTAAAACACTTCTTGTTGCTTATAATGCTTACAATCTAATATCTAAATTTATCCTATTATAATCTTATAAGCAAACTTAGTAATGCCTAATTTAAATAAGCTCATTTGAGCTATTTAGCTAATCTTGCAATAGCCTTTGCACATTCTCTACCATTAGTAGCAGCAATTACAGCCAAAGAAGCACCCTGCACTATATCTCCACCACCATAAATTTTATCATTGCTTGTTTTAAAATTCTCATCAACAACAACTCTGCCATTTTTAGGGTTTACCTCTACATTATGATCATCTAAAAAATCATATTTATTTACACCAAAGCCCAAAGCAAAAACTACGATATCATAATCTATCAAGCTCTCCTCGCCTTTTGTAAACTCTAAATTGCTATCTAACTTACAAACTTTTAGCTTACCATCTTTTGCTTGTTTTACACCGGCATTAAAAACAAACTCCACACCCTCTTCTACAGCATTTTCGTATTCTTTTTTGCTACCAGCCATATCGCTTTGTGCTCGTCTATATATACAAGTTACTTTGTTTGCTTTTTTTCTAATAGAGCTTCTAACGCAATCCATAGCAGTATCGCCACCACCAATAACTACAACATTTTTACCCTCAATATCTATATTAAATTTTGGCTTTTGCCCAAAGATCTCATATTGAATAGTGGTTAAATAATCTATTGCTTTGTAAAATTTACTCTCTTCTAACCCATCTATAGTGCTAAAATTGCTTTTTGTTGCACCCATTGCAAGATAAACATAATCAAACTCTTTATAAATTTTTGCAAACTCATCTTTGCCAATCTCTTGATTTAGATGCAATTTCATACCAGCATCTGTTAGCATATCTATTCGGTTTTGAACTATATTTTTATCTAATTTAAAATTTGGTATACCATATGTAAGAAGCCCTCCAGCTTTTGGTGCTCTCTCAAACATTTCTACATTTACACCAGCTCTTAGCAAATAAGTCGCACAGCTAATACCAGATGGTCCAGAGCCAATAATAGCTACTTTTGTTTTGCTTTTGTTTTTACTACTTAGTTTGACTTTTAGCCCTTGTTTTAAACCTGTATCTGTAATAAAGCTCTCAACTGAGCCAATACTAACTGCCCCATGTCCTGTGTTTAGGCTACAACTTCCCTCACACAAGCTATCGTGTGGGCAGATTCTACCTAATATTTCTGGGAATGGCGAAGTAGAGTTTGAAACATCAAATGCTACGCTTAAATCTTTTTGTGCCATTGTTTTTAGCCAAAGAGGTATCATATTATGAAGCGGACAACCAATAGAGCAGTAGGGAATACCACAACTCATACATCTTTTTGCCTGCTCTTTGCTCTCAAAAGCGCTATAAGGTGCATATATTTCTTTGAAGTCTTTTATTCTTTTTTCAGCCGATACCTTTTTTAAAGATATTCTTGGAATATGTGTAAATTCTAACATACTAATCTCCCTCGTCTGGATTTAGTGCTGGCATTGTTGTATTTTTTGGTTTTACAAGCCAGAAGTTTCTTATTTGGGATCTAAAATGATCTAAAATATAAT
>CAZXTK010000081.1:195-3299 GCA_964643665.1 uncultured Campylobacterales bacterium | reverse complement strand
CTTTAGCGAATAAAATAAAGCTACGGTTGGTAGTAACTTTTTAAATCCATCCTCCCCACCCCTCTTTTTGGGTGGTAAGCTTAAATCATCTAATCTTTGTAGCAAAATAAGATTAGATGATATTTTATATACATACAAGCAGTGATAATAAATAAGCCATTATATATTGTTATCAAAATAGCACAAGGTTTATATGCTTTATATAATTTGTGTTATAATCTAGCTTAATTCAATAACAAAACAAACCAAACAAATAAAAGGAACAACATGCAAGGCGATTTATTTTCATCACTTTTACCACTAATAGTTTTATTTGCTATTTTTTATTTTTTAATAATAAGACCACAGCAAAAACAACAACAAGAGCATAAGAATATGCTAAATTCTCTCAGCAAAGGCGACAAGATCATCTCAACCGGTGGGCTTTATTTTGAGATTGTCAAAGTGGAAGATGATTTTTTTAGTGTTAAAAGCGAAGATGGCTCACTTTTTAAGCTTTCAAAAAGCTTTGTTAGCCAAAAAGTATAAGCACACCAACCATAAATGAAGATTTTTAACTTTAAGTTTTCTATTTTTGTGCTTGTCGCACTACTTAGTATTTTTTATTCTATCCCTTCTTTTACAAATGCAAATTACGGCAAAAAAATAAACTTAGGATTAGATCTGCAAGGCGGACTATATATGCTACTTGGCATAAATAGCGATGTAGCCGTAAAATCTGCCATCAAATCTGTTGCAACAGGCATTAATTATTTTGCATTAGATAACGATATTTTAATAGATAATATGCTTGTGCAAGATAATAAATTATCTTTTATGCTTTTAGATGAAGATGAAAAAACAAAATTAGATAAATATTTATATAGTATAAAAGGGCTTATTCAAACCTCGCCAAAAGATGAGCTTTTTTATGAGTTTAGTTTTTCGGATGAGTTTGTAAAAACTGTAAAAAAAGAAGCCATTGATAGAACAGTTGAGACTATTAGAAACAGATTAGATCAGTTTGGTTTAGCAGAGCCTAGCGTGCGAAAACAAGGCGATGAATATATAGTAGTAGAGCTTCCTGGCATAAAAACAAAAGAGCAAGAAGACTCTGCAAGAGAGCTAATAAGCAAAAGAGCTCAGCTTGAACTTATGGCAGTAAATGAAGAGTTAAGCGATCAGATAGATACTATCTCGCCAAACAAATTAGTAGCCACTTCGTCTGTGATTTTAAGCGATTATAAAGATGCAGAGCAAAAATACATTGTAAAACAAATACCTATTCTAACAGGTGAGCATATAACAAATGCCTTTGTTGCTTTTGATAAATCAAATCAGCCCGTTATTAATTTTTCGCTTGATAGTTTGGGTGGTAGAGTTTTTGGCGATTTTACTGGCAAGAATGTTGGCAAAAGATTAGCTATTGTGCTTGATGGCAAGGTTTTTTCTGCACCGAATATAAACGAAAGAATTGGCGGAGGAAGTGGGCAAATTAGCGGTAGATTTACGCTTAATGAAGCCGGCAATTTAGCAATTGCACTCAAAAGTGGTGCCTTAGGTGGCGATGTAATTTTATTAGAAAAACGACTCGTTGGTCCATCTTTGGGGGCTGATAGCATAAAAGCATCTTTTATTGCTCTTATTAGTGGATTTGTTTTAATTTTGATATTTATAGTGGCATATTATAGAGGTGCTGGTGTTATTGCTATTATTGCTTTGATAGTTAATATAACAATGATTATATGGGTAATGTCTTATTTTGGTGCCACTCTAACACTGCCTGGTATGGCTGGAATAGTGCTTACTATTGGTATGGCAGTAGATGCAAATATTATAATTCATGAGCGAATACGAGAAGTAGCAAAAGCAACAAATGATATGCAAAAAGCTATATCTGAGGGCTATAATAAAGCATTTAGTGCTATTTTTGATGCAAACCTTACAACGGTTTTGGTAGCCATTGTGCTATATGTTTATGGAACAGGACCGATAAAAGGTTTTGCTCTTAGTATATCTATTGGTATTATAGCTTCTATGTTTAGTGCAATTGTAGGCACAAGAGGCATATATGATGCACTCAGCACAAGAGTAAATAACAAAAAATTCTTTGGCATTTAGCCAATTTGGATACAGCAAAAGGAAAATAATGGAAGCTTTTAAACAAAATAAAACTTATGATTTTATGAGTCATAGGATAAAGTTTTTAGCCATTTCTATTGTGGTTATTGTGGCAGGTTTGATACTCAACTTTACTAAGGGGTTTAACTTTGGTATTGATTTTACTGGGGGAACTGTGGTTCAACTACAATACGAAGATGTAGCCCCAATGCAACTTATTAGAGATACTCTAAAAAAAGAAGGCATATCTGCGAGTGTTAGTAAGTTTGGAAGCGACAGAGAAGTGCTTGTAAAAATAAGCAAAAGCTCTAATGTGGTTACCAAAGATTTTGGCGATGAGATACGAGTAATGCTAAAAGATAGTGGCAAATTTGAGATAAGACGGGTAGATATTGTAGGTCCAAAAGTAGGAAATGAGCTTAGGATTAATGGTATGTTAGCGCTCATTATTAGTATGATTGTTATTTTGGTTTATGTTTCTTTTAGATTTGAGTATAAATTTGCATTAGGTGCCATTTGTGCTTTAATTCACGATGTTGCTATTGCTATTGGTGCATTGTCGTTTTTTGATATAGAGATAAACTTAGACATATTAGCAGCACTTTTAACAATCATCGGCTATTCGCTAAATGATACTATTATTGTATATGATAGAATACGAGAGGGCATAAGAGTAAATGAATCAAAAGATTTAAATGTGGTTATAAACACTTCAATATCACAAACTCTAAGCAGAACGACTCTTACTTCACTTACAACTTTTTTTGTTGTTTTTACCTTATATCTTTTTGGTGGTGAGATTATAAATGGTTTTGCGCTAACTCTTTTGGTTGGTATTGTTGTGGGTACTTATTCATCTATCTTTGTGGCATCTAGCTTTTTGGTTTATTTTGGATTTTCTATAAGTGATTTTAGAGAGCGAGAATACCAAGTGCTTAAAAGAAAAGAAGAAAAAGACCGATTACGCGCACAGTATGAACAAGGCATATTGTAAATATGTATTG
>CAZXTK010000081.1:0-95 GCA_964643665.1 uncultured Campylobacterales bacterium | reverse complement strand
TGATATATTAAGTGAGCAAATGCGAACGAAAAGTATAGCTAAGGCATATTGTAAATATGTATTGTGATATATTAAGTGAGCAAATGCGAACGAAA
>CAZXTK010000080.1:0-3353 GCA_964643665.1 uncultured Campylobacterales bacterium | reverse complement strand
TAGCAATGATTTGGAAAAAGAAAGAGGTATTACAATACTTGCAAAAAACACTGCTATTGTTTATAAAGATGTAAAAATAAACATTATAGACACTCCAGGTCACGCCGATTTTGGTGGAGAAGTTGAGAGAGTTTTAAAAATGGTTGATAATGTTTTATTGTTAGTAGATGCTAGTGAGGGTGTTATGCCTCAGACAAAGTTTGTTGTAAAAAAAGCGTTGGAGTTAGGGCATAAACCGATAGTTGTGTTAAACAAGATAGACAAAATAGGTGCTGATGTAGATAAAGCTACTGATGAGCTATTTGATTTGTTTGATGCTTTGGGTGCAACAGATGAGCAATTGGACTTTACAACTGTGTTGGCTATTGCAAAACAAGGTATAGCTAAAATGAAAATAGATGATGAGAGCGATAATATAATGCCTTTGTTGGATACTATTTTAGAGCTTACTCCAAAACCAAAAGGAAGTAGCGAAAACAACCTACAAGCACAAGCGTTTAATCTAAGCTGGGATAACTTTGTAGGAAAAATGGCAATAGTTAGGGTATTTAACGGAACATTTAATATAGGCGATAGCTTAACACTTGTAAAAGCAGATGGTAAGCAGATTACAAAAAGAGTTTCTAAGCTTATTGGGTTTATCGGTGTTGAGAGAACTGAAATAAAACAAGCAAACTTTGGCGATATTGTAGCTATTGCTGGTTTTGATGAAGTAGATGTTGGTGATAGCTTTTGTGCAGGTGATGAGATAACTCCACTTGAACCGTTGGCGTTAGAAGAGCCTACCCTTAGCGTTACATTTGCTGTTAATGATTCGCCACTTGCTGGGCAAGAAGGTAAATTTGTAACAAGTAATAAAATAAAAGAGCGATTAGAAGATGAGATGAAAACAAATATTGCTATGAGTTATGAGCAAGGTGATGAGGGTAACTTTACTGTAAGAGGTAGAGGTGAGCTTCAAATTGGTATTTTGGCAGAAAATATGAGACGAGAGGGTTTTGAGTTTTCTATATCTAGACCTCAAGTTATCATAAAAGAAATAGATGGTGTAAAACATGAGCCTTATGAAGCACTTGTGATAGATGTGCCTACTGAACATAGTGGTAGCGTTATACAATCATTGGGCGAGAAAAAAGGCATTGTGCAAAATATGATTACTCTACCAGGAGATGTAACAAGATTGGAGCTTGAAATACCATCTAAGTCTTTGATTGGTTATAGAAGTGAATTTTTAACACAAACAAAAGGTGAAGGGGTTATGAGTTTTTCGTTTTTAGAATATAGACCTTTTAGCGGAAGTTTAAACTCAAGAGCAAATGGAGCGCTAATATCTACCGAAAATGGCGAAACAAGCGGGTATAGCTTGTTTAGTATTCAAGAGCGAGGTGATTTGTTTGTTGGACCTGGCGAGAAAGTGTATTGTGGTATGGTTATTGGCGAGCATTCAAGAGCAAATGATTTGGATGTTAACCCTATAAAAGGTAAACAGTTAAGCAATGTAAGATCAAGCGGTGCTGATGATGCTATAAAACTTGTGCCACCAAGAGAGCTTAATTTGGATAAAGCATTGGAGTGGATAGATGGCGATGAGATTGTGGAAGTAACACCAACATCTATTAGAATTAGAAAAATAGAATTAGACGCGAATAAGAGGAAAAGAGCTGCTAAGAAGAATAAATAGGCTCTTTCTGACGCAGTCTAAAAGAGCTGCTAAGAAGAATAAATAGGCTCTTTCTAAGCGCAAGATTACAAGATATTAAACAAAATAATTATATTAAGTATATAATATATGATATAATATTTTTAGCATAAAGGAGTGTTTCGTGGATAAAACAAAAGTAGATGATATGTTGATTGAAATGATTACACCAAAAGTAAAAGAAATAGAAAAAAAATTCAATCAAGGCAAAGGTCTAACGCAAGAAGATATTAATACCTTATTGCTAAAATCTCAATATAATCACATTAACCATTTAGATGCAAAGCTTGATGAAGTAACAAGAGATGTTGCAAGTTTAAAAAGCGAATTTGCCTTGTTAAAAAGCGAATTTGTAACCCTTAAAAGCGATATAGAACTAACTATACAAAAAGCCCTAAACAAAAACATGATGCTTTTAATTACTGTGATGGGTATATTTTTATTGTTATCTAAATTATTAGATAAGCTATAATTGCAATTAAACTTTGCAAAAAAACATATAGAAAATCTCCTATGTGCTTAATAGCTCAAATGTAATTATTCGTGATTATTGCAATAATATTCTAATAGACCCCGTCTTTATGCTGTGTGCCGTATTTATGGGCTTTGTGTTGAACTTCATCAACAAATGTAAATATTCTCTCCCACCTTATACTCATAGTGTCAAAATCTATACTCATATAAATAAAAGCCGGTTTGCCAATAATGCTAGAATAAGGCACACTACCCCAGTATCTTGAATCATATGAGTGGTTTCTATTATCACCCATCATAAAAAAATGATCTTTTTTGATAACAGTTGGCGGGAACTCTATCATTTCTTTGTATATTGTTGTTATATTTACATCATTGTTTATGCCCTCAAACTTGTATCTATATGGATCTTCCACCCAAGTTTCGTTTTTATATGACACTATTTGCTTTCTTCCATAATATGTTTTCATATAATCTAAACCCTCATGCAATTGAATAAGGATTCTTTGATCTCTTAGAGCTATTTTATCTCCACCAACAGCTACAACTCTTTTTACATAATGATCAGTGCTATTTGGTGCAATAAATATAACAATATCCCCTCTTTTTGGTCTCTCGCCTTCTATTAAATGCCCATTGCCAAAAAAATCAGGGAGTATTGGCACATTAAGCCAAGGTAGTCTTGGTATTGGTATGCCGTAAGAGTATTTTGTGCCAAAAAGCATATCACCCACTAAAAGCGAGTTTTTCATACTCCCGCTTGGTATAATAAATGCTTGAGCTACAAAAAATATCACAAAAAACACAATGGCAAATGTGCCAACCCAAGTTCCGCTCCACTCTATGAGTTTCCAAAAACCACTTTTTTCTAATACAAAGGCTATTATATTTTTTGCACTATGCAATAGCACTTTTATTAGCTCTAATATTTTATTTATAGTATTTTTTAAGTTTTTTTTCATTATTTTCCTTTATTTTCTGCGCTTTTTATAGTATTTGATAAAAGCATTGCAATAGTCATAGGCCCTACTCCGCCCGGAACAGGTGTTATATATGAGCATTTCTTTGCAACATTATCAAAATCTACATCTCCAACTATCTTACCATTTGCATCTTTGTTTATACCAACATCTACAACAACAGCGCCATCTTTTAGCATATCTTCTTTTATTAAATGCAT
>CAZXTK010000079.1:0-3589 GCA_964643665.1 uncultured Campylobacterales bacterium | reverse complement strand
AACTTCACAGGGCAGTGATCGCTACCTAAAACATCTTAATGTATCTACATCTGATAAAATCATTATCAAAAGTGTCTTATGTGCAATAGTATGCAAATAAAAGTCTATTGTTGTCATTTAATAAATAATGCGATAAACTATTAGTAAAATTGAAAAGAGTAATATGAATGAAGCATATTGTGTTTAATAGTTTGCTTATGTTTTTGCTTGTGATGAATTTTGCCTTTGCGGGTGATAGCAAAAAGAAAGAAGGTAGAGAGCTATATTTACAAGCAAAATGTAGCAAATGCCATTTGAGCGATTATAAGTTTGTAAATAAAGTAAAAAATAAAGCCAATAAAGCAGGAGATTATGAATCGCTTAGAGGCTGGGTATCTGGATGTAATGTAGTGTTTAGCGCAGAATGGTTTGATAATGAGGTGGATTTAGTAACTTATTATTTAAATTCTATATATTATCATTTTAAAATTTCCAAAAAAGATACAAAACCAACCAAAAAATAAGTTGCAAAAAAGATTTGCAACTTATGTATTTTTGTATTTTATAATTTTAGTATATATGCTTTTGGTTGAGAAAAGTCTTTTTTTACTTGTGGGAGTATTCTTTGTGTTTGCTCTCTTGATTTGTAAGGCCCTATCAATACCTTTGTATATTTAATATTATTTACTCTAACAGAATATGTAAAGTAATGGTATTTGCCTTGTTGTTTTATCTTTTGGATCAAAAACTTACCAGCAGTTTGTGAGAATGCACCAATTTGAATATAAAATCTTGGTTTTTGGGCTACTTTTTTTGTTTTTGTTTTTGTTGCTCTATGCTTTTGTTTTTGTTGTTTAGGCTCTTTTGTAGGCTCAGTTTTAGCAATTATGCCCTTTTTTTGTGGGATATTTATTTCTTTAAAAATATCTTTTAGCTCTTTATCTGATTTTGCATTATCTTGTTGTGGTGTTTGTTTGTCATCAAGCACTGCTGGATATTGTGTAATTTCAAGGCTAACATCTGGTTTTACAACTTTTACTTTTTCAATAGTTTTTATTTCTACTTGGTTAGGTTGGGATTTTAATTTATTAGCTTCTTTGAGTGTTTGTATTATTTTTTCTTCATCTTTGTTTTTTTTGTCTTCCCAAGCTAATTTTTCTTGCAATAGCTTGTTTTTTTCTTGCTCTATCTTTGCCTCTATGGTGCTTATATTGCTTGTGGGAGTTGTGTTTTGTATAGACATAAATTTCATAAATACAATAGTCCCAATAAATACAACAACAATAGCTATTGCAAATAAAACATAGCCTTTAATGCCATCGTCTTCTTCTATATTTTCACTGCTATTTAGAACTATGTCATCTAATTTATCCGATGGGGTTATGGGCTCATTTATATTTGCATTTGCAAATATATTTTCATTTCGTTTAGAGAACGCTTCTCTTGTTTTTTCTTGCTTTTGCTGTAAATCCATAAGCTAACCTCTATTTTCTTTAATTTAATATGTTGATTGTGTATATATTACAAATTTAGCACTTAATTGTTTAATTTCTTCTTTTATGCTCTCTTGTAGTTTAACATTTTTTATATCATCTAATATATCTGCAATTTTATGTGCTATCCATTCAAACTCACTCTCGCCCATACCTCTTGCAGTAAGTGCCGGTGAACCAAGTCTTATTCCACTTGTTACAAAAGGGCTTCTGTTTTCGTTTGGAACAGTGTTTTTATTTACGGTAATACCTGCATTTTGTAATGCTTCTTCTGCATCTTTGCCACTAAAATCAAGGTTTAGAAATGTTATCAAAGCCAAATGATTATCACTACCACCACTTACTACTTTATAGCCCTTTTTAGCGCCTCTTTGCTCTATAACTTTAGCCAAAACTTGTGTGTTTTTTACCATAGCTTTTGCATAGTCTTTCCAGCTTGGCTCTAATATTTCTTTGAAACTAACAGCTTTTGCAGCTATAACATGCATAAGTGGCCCACCTTGAAAACCAGGGAATATAGCAGAGTTTATTTTTTTTGCTAAATCTTCGTCATTACACATAATAACACCACCTCTAGGACCTCTTAGTGTTTTATGTGTAGTTGTAGTTACAATATCAGCATACGGAAAAGGGTTAGGGTGCTGCCCACCTGCTACAAGCCCTGCAATATGTGCAATATCTGCAAACAATAAAGCCCCAACACTTTTGGCTATTTTGCCAAATCTCTCAAAGTCTATAATTCTTGAATAAGCACTCGCACCACAAACTATAATTTTTGGTTTAACTATTTTTGCTATTTTTTCTACTTCATCATAGTCTATCAATCCGTTTTCATCTACACCATATGAGAAGCTTTGGTAGTTTTTGCCAGAATAGCTAACTTTGCTACCGTGAGTTAAATGCCCACCTTGGCTTAGATCCATACCAAGTATCTTATCACCTGCTTTTATTGTTGCTAAATAAACAGCAGCATTTGCGCTACTTCCACTATGTGGTTGAACATTTGCATATTTTGCACCAAATATTTTGCATACTCTATCTATGGCAATTTGCTCTATTTTGTCTGCATTTTCACAGCCACCATAATATCTTTTGTAAGGATAGCCTTCTGCATATTTGTTTGTAAGAATAGAGCCCATAGCTTCCATTACAGCTATGCTTGTAAAATTCTCACTTGCTATCATTTCTAAGTGATCAGTTTGTCTAATTAGTTCATTATTTATGCTCTCATATACTTCTTTGTCAGAAGCTTGCAAATTATTTGTGCTTAAAAAACTCATTTTGTATCCTTTTTATCTGTTTTGTTAGTGTTGTTGTTTTTAATTGGTTTCATCGCAGGAAAAAGCAATACATCTCGTATGCTTTTGTTGTTTGTAAGTAGCATTACAAGCCTATCTATACCAATTCCTTGCCCTGCTGTTGGAGGCATTCCGTAAGATAGAGCTTTTATAAAATCTTCATCCATTTCGTGCGCTTCATCATCGCCACTATTTTTATCATTCATTTGCATTTTAAATCGCTCTAATTGATCAATCGGGTCATTTAGCTCATTAAAGGCATTTGCAACTTCATACCCACCAATAAAAAGCTCAAATCTTTGAACTTTGTTTTCATCGTTGTCGTCTTTTCTTGCAAGAGGTGATAGCTCTATGGGGTAGTTTGTTATAAAAGTAGGGTTAATGAGCTTGTCTTCTACAAACACATCAAAAAGCTCGCCTTGTAATTTGCCAATAGATGCATTGTTTAGTTTCTCATCTATGTAAATGTCGTTTTGTTTTAATAAATCTAATATTTTTTGTTTGTCATCTATTATATTTTTATCAACTCCACCTATCTCAACTATTGAATCAAGCATTGTAATTGTTTTAAATTGACTAAAATCTATTTCCATCTCATCAAAAGTTATTTTAGTGCCTAAGTTTAGTCTATCTAACAAAAACAATAAATATTCCTTTGTAAGATTCATCAAATATTCGTAGTTTTTGTAAGCACAATAAAACTCTATTGAAGTAAATTCTGGATTATGTGTTAAATCCATCCCTTCATTTCTGAAATTTCTGTTAATCTCAAAGATATTCTCAAACCCACCAACAATAAGCCTTTTGAGATAAAGCTCT
>CAZXTK010000078.1:0-3608 GCA_964643665.1 uncultured Campylobacterales bacterium | reverse complement strand
TTTTGTTGAAGCACCTGCTGAATAAAACTTTCTTAATCTATCCTGCTGTGCTTTTAGTTGCTGTATCTCTTGTTTTTTTGCAATTTGTTCTTCTTGATTAGAGAGATAAGAATAATAAGCTTTAATTAATTCCAAAATTACATTTTGCTCTGAGTTTTTTAGGTTATTGTTTGAATATCTATTATAAGCTAATGCGCCTCGTATAGCATTATATCTTTTAAACCCATCAAACAAAACAATACTAGCACTAACACTTGCTACTTTGTTGCCATTTACATTAGAAGCAGATGTTTTAGAATATTTATCATCTTTGTAATTTGCATTTATTTGTGGTAGATATTTGCTAAATGCCTCATATGAGCCATAAGATACACTTTGTGCATTATATTTGTATGACTCTATTAGATCATTTTTAAGAGATGATTTTGCCAATTCATATAAACTCTTAGCATTAAGAGGTAGGTTAAATAATGCAAGTAATCCAAAAAGTAAATAACAAGCATTAAAACGAACTTGAAAACGAGCAAAAGCACTCTTAATAAATACACCAGCAAAATAAAGCTTATATAAACGCTTCAAACCAAAATCTCCCAAAAAATATAATATTTTAAATCGTATCATAAAAAATTATAATATTTAAACCCCTTAAAATAAACATTATTGTAACATAGCAAAAAGCACTAAGGTAAAATATGAAAACCATAACAATAATAGATACATTTGGATTTTTATTTAGAAGCTATTATGCCTTGCCACAACTAAGCTCAAATGATGGTTTCCCCACCGGTATGATAACAGGGTTTATGAATTTCATCTCAAACATTGGCAAGGATTTTGATAGTGATTATATAATCTTTGCAGTAGATAGCAAGGGTGATACTTTTAGAGAGAAAATATACAATCAATACAAAGCAAACAGACCAGAAGCACCAGATGATCTAAAAAAACAGCTTAGTGTTTGTGTGGATTTGATAGAGCAAATGGGCTTTACAAAAATAGAAGTTAGTGGGTACGAGGCAGATGATATTATATGCTCGGTTGCCAACCAAGCCCTCAGAGATAATTTAAAAGTAAGAATTGTAAGCCACGATAAAGATTTATACCAGCTTATAACTGATGATGTAAATTTGTTTGACCCTATGCAAAAAACAATCATAAACAAGCAAGTGTGTTTTGATAAATATGGTGTTTATCCATCTCAATTTTGCGATTATCAAGCATTGGTTGGTGATAGTGTTGACAATATCCCTGGCGCAAAAGGCATAGGGGCAAAAACTGCTTGCGCTCTATTGCAAACTTATAAAAGCCTTGATAATATTTATGAAAATTTAGACAATATAAAAAAAGCAAGATGGGTAAAATTGCTAAAAGAGAGCAAAGAAAATGTCTATATGTCTCTTAAACTAGTTACCCTAAACAAAGAAGCATATCATTACGACAAAAGCGATTTAGAACGATTTGTGTTGCCAAAAGTAAATCCTATTTTAGCAATACAAGATGAGCTTTTGAAATATGATTTAAGAGGTATTTTAGACAAAGTGCTAAAAAGTGGCACAGGGTATAAGACACAATTACCTAAAGATTACAAACAAATAGAGAAAAAAGAGCAACCTAAGAGAAAGTATAGATATATCAACGACAAAGACGAGTTATTTAGCATAATAGATGCCTTGCCTCCACAAAGCATAGTCGCGTTTGATACAGAAACAACAAGCACAGATGAAAAAACTGCAAAAATTGTGGGCTTTTCGTTTAGCTTTAATGAAAGTGAGGGCTATTATGTTCCACTTGCTCACTCTTATTTGGGTATGGTAGAGCAAATATCACAAGATATAGCAAAAGAAGCAATTAGCAGACTAAACAATCACAAGCTAATTATTCATAATTTTAAATATGATTATCAAATAATAAAAAACAACTTTGGTATAGAGCTAAAACTTTTTTGCGATAGTATGATTTTGGCGTGGCTATATGATAGCGCAGGTGGGGTGGCACTTGATAAATTATCTAAAAAATACCTACAAATAGATATGGTGTCGTTTAAAGATATTGTAAAAAAAGATCAAACCTTTGGCGATATAAGCATAGAAGTTGCAAGCAACTATGCATGCGAAGATAGTGATATTACACTACAAATCTATAAGAAAATAACAAAGCTATTAGAGCAAAAAAACGAGAGCTATTTGTTTGATTTAGCAAAAGAGGTTGAGTTTCCTTTTATTGATATCATAATATCTATGCAAAATGCTGGTATAAAAGTAGATACATCAAAACTGCAAACTATGCAAGAAGCAAATAAAGAACTTATATCTAAACTAACAAAAGAGATTTATGAGTTAAATAACGGCAATGAGTTTAATATAAAATCGCCAAAACAATTAGCTGTGGTACTTTTTGAATCTTTAGGTATTTTAAACCCAAACAAGAAAAAAGTATCAACAGATGAAAAAACTCTAAATGCCATCAAAGACGAGCATGAGATTATCTCAAAAATATTACAATACAGAGAAGTAACAAAATCGCAGGATACTTATGTTAAGCCATTATTGCAGTATGCAAGTTTAAACAGCAATAGCCTTATTTTTACTTCTTTTTTACAAACCGGAACTGCCACTGGTAGATTATCTAGCAATAATCCTAATTTGCAAAATATGCCAACAAAAGCAGTAAATGGGCACTCACTAAGAGAAGCATTTATCGCAAGAGATGGTTATGTTTTTTGTGGGATCGATTATTCGCAAATTGAGCTTAGAATTTTAGCCCATTTTAGCAAAGATCCGACATTATGCTCTGCTTTTAGTGATGGGTTAGATGTTCATATGCAAACTGCAAAAACATTATTTGGAGAAGAAGATGCTAAGCAAAAAAGAGATATTGCAAAAAGCATAAATTTTGGCTTAATCTACGGTATGGGTGCTAGCAAACTTAGCCAAACAATAAATACAAGCGTAAGCGAAGCAAGAGAATATATAAATGAATACTTTAATAAATTCTCAAGCGTAAAAGAATATCTAAACTCAGTGCAAAAGCATTTAGAAGAAAACGGATATTCGCAAACTTTGCTAAAAAGAAGGCGGAAGTTTGATTTTGCAAATGCAAACCCTATGTTTAAAAACGCTTTTTTAAGAGAAGGTGTTAATTTTGTATTTCAAGGGAGTGCGAGTGATATTATCAAATTAGCAATGCTTAAAATCTATAAAAAATACAACTCAAACAAAGATGTAAATATGCTATTGCAAATTCACGATGAGCTTATTTTTGAGATAAAAGAAGATATAGCAGATGAAGTAGCTAACGATCTAAAAGAGATTATGCAAAATGCTTATAAGTTAGATATTCCACTAATTGCAAACTTAAAAATAGCAAATAATTGGGGCGATTTAAAATAACGAAATTGTAAAATTATTGCGTAGTTAAAGGCAGTGAATTGTAAATTAGTAGAGATTTTAAAGAATTAAGCAGATAGCTTTGGGAGTCTTTGTTGAAGCCATCTTTGGTTTAGGAGTGTTTGGGGATTTTGGTGTTGTTTGTGCAGATAAAGAAGTGATACCTAAGTTGTATCAGTTGTATGAGGGGGATGAGTGATTTCCAAGCAAATCTAAATTAGC
>CAZXTK010000077.1:0-3625 GCA_964643665.1 uncultured Campylobacterales bacterium | reverse complement strand
CATAAAGAAAATCCATTTTATGAAGCATTTGATGAAATTTTAGATATTTGTAGAGAATATGATGTAAGTTTAAGCTTAGGAGATAGTCTAAGACCAGGTTGTATTTATGATGCAAGTGATAAAGCGCAGCTTGCAGAACTTAAAGTATTAGGAGAGCTTACCTTAAGAGCATGGGAAAAGGATGTTCAAGTAATGATAGAAGGACCAGGACATGTGCCTATGAATGAGATTGAAAGAAATATGGATTTAGAAAGAGAGTATTGTTATGAAGCTCCTTTTTATGTTTTAGGACCGCTTGTTACTGATATTGCAGCTGGATATGATCATATTGCAAGTGCTATTGGCGCTGCAATTGCAGGATGGAAGGGAGCAAGTATGCTTTGTTATGTAACTCCAAAAGAGCATCTTGGACTACCAAATGAAAAAGATGTAAGAGAGGGAATTATTGCATATAAAATTGCAGCTCATGCAGCAGATATTGCAAGGGGAAGAAAAGGAGCTGATATTAGAGATAATTTAATGAGCGAAGCAAGGTATAATTTTGATTGGAATAGGCAATTTGAATTAGCTCTTGACCCAGAAAGAGCAAGGGAGTATCATGATGAAACTTTACCTCAGGAGGTATTTAAAGAGGCTGAATTTTGTAGCATGTGTGGGCCAAAATTTTGCGCTTATAAAATCACAAAGGAGTTAACTAAAAGCGCTTAACAGCCTTTAATACCTACTTTTTGCAAACTCTTTAACTTTCCTAAAAGCGCAAATATACTTTTACTTCCCTATACTTTTTCATATATCAAATGCAAATCATACTTTCTTATTATATCCTCAAATTCCTTATTCTTACTTGCAAAATCTTTCAAAACTAATACTACTTTCTCTAAAATCCTATTATCTGCTTTATTTGCCACTTTTACTTCCACTATTTCTCTCATCTCCTCTTTTGCTTTTGCTATCATTGTCCTTCTATCCCACCACATAAATCCAATCAAAGCAAATATTCCTGCTAATAAACCAAGCATTAGGTTATAAATATCATCAATTCTTCTATCTATTGCTTTAATTTGATTTTGTAAATCCTCTTTTACACCTTTAATTTGACTTTGAAGTTCATTTTTTACAACTTTAATTTGGTTTTGAAGCTCACTTTTTACAGCCTTGATTTGGCTTTGGAGTTCACTTTTTACAGCCTTGATTTGACTTTGAAGCTCATCTTTTATACCTTTAATTTGACTGTGAAGCTCACTTTTTACAGCTTTAATTTGGTTTTGGAACTCATTTTTCACAGCTTTGATTTGGCTTTGAAGGTCATTTTTCACAGCTTTAATTTGGCTTTTTGTAGCTTTAATTTCTTTTTCTAGATAAGTAAATTTTTCTTCTAACCTTTTATTATTTTCTTGCATTATCTTAATTATATTTTTATTATTTTCTCTCATTACTTCTAAAATCATAGCAATATCACTCTTTCTAGCCCCAGCTGCGCTTAAATTTAAAAAAATAAAGATAAAAATTAAAACTACTCTCATTTTAACTCCTTTTTGGTAATTATATCAAAAAAACCTAAATCATTATTAAAAATGGGAAGAAAGATTATTTTATTCAATAATTGCTTGTAATTTTTTGTTCTTAAAAAAAGTTAACTAAAAGCGCTTAATATTATTTAACTCTAAAAAAAGCTTTAAAATAACATCTCTTTTCCCTACACCCCTTACCTTAAAATCAAATTCAGCTTCAATTAAAATCTTAAAAATATCTTTAAACTTTTTAAAATCAATTTTTAAAGCAGAATTTAGCATATCTTCAAAAACAGCTTTTGGCATATTAAAGCCAAAAATATCTTTTGAATTTGGCTTCTTTCCATAAATTTTAATATAGCTTTGGATAAAAAATAGATTCTTTATATATCTAAACAAAAAAACAAAAAGCTCAATCTCATTAACTTCCAATAACTTTTTCCAATCTATTTTATTATAAAGTAAAAAATCTTTAACTACTTTTTCCACCTCAACCACTCCATCAAACTCAAAATGGCTACTCTCTTTAAATTGTTTCAATTCATTATAAATCAAAAACAAATCCCCATTAAAAGCTTCAATTAAATTAATAAGTTTTTTCCTATCTAATCCAATCCCCTCTTTTTTTAACCAATTATCAAAAAACAAAAAAGCTTCTTTAAATGTTGGTTTAAAAAAGATACAATAGTTATTATTAAAAAGTTTTGCCAATTCTTTTAGTCTTTTACTATACCCTTCAACTACCAATATAAAATAGCTATTTGAATTTGATTTAACCGCTTCAATTAAAGCCTTTACCTCATCTTTTGATAAAAAGGTATGTTTTAAGAGCAAAAGATTTTTTGAAGCAAAAAGTGAGTTTTGAATAAGAATATTTTTTGCTTTATTAAATTCATACTCATCAAAATAGATTTTATAAACCTCAGCCCCTTTAATGCTCTTTAAAATCTTTTTTAAATAAATTTCTAAAAAAAAACCATCCTCTCCAAATAAAAATAGATATCTTGGAATCTTTCCCTCTTCAATTAATCTATTAAGCTCCTCTTTATACAAACCACCTCTCCAAATACTTTTGCATTAAATAAATTTACTTCCTTCAACTCAACCTCTACTATACTAAAAAGTTCCAGCTTCTCTTCTAAAAAAACTCTTAATCCAACAATACCCTCTATAACCTTTACAATACTAACTTCCTCTTTAACCTCTACTACCCTTCCAATAACTCTACTTCCAATATTATTTTTAGCCCACCTTGCAAATTTTCTATCTTTAAAATCAACTTCAGCCCTAAAAGCAGTATATTCTAATCTACTTATTTTTGGTGCTAATTCTTTTGCTTTTTTTATAATCTTTTTTAACTTTTTTTTACTTCCATTTAATTTGGCTTTTATAATTCTATGAACCAATAAATCACTATATCTTCTAATAGGCGAAGTAAAGTGAGTATATATTTCAAACCCAAGCCCAAAATGGCCTATATTTTCTCCACTATAATTTGCCCTTTTTTGTGCTCTAATTAACATACTATCAACCTCACTTTTTATATCAAGCTCTTCTGTTTGTTTTTGAATTTTTTTAAATAAAGAGTAATAATCTTTATCAAACTCAACATCTATTCCAAACTCTTTTAATTTTTTTACTACACTTATTACCTCAGCCATACTTGGCTTATCATGAACCCTAAAAATTCCATCTTCAATAAATTTTGCAGCTGAAATATTTGCTAAAAGCATACAATCTTCAACCAATTGATGAGATGGAGTATCTTTTTCAATATATGTTTTTATAATATTTTCATTTTCATCCAAAATCATCCTAACTTCACCACTTTCAAAATCCACTGCCCCTTTTAATCTATCTTTTCTTATTTTTTGAGTAAAACTAAAAAGCTCCTTTAAAAACCCAACCTCATCTTCCATCTTACCTTCTAAAATTTTATCTACTTCCGAATAGGTATACCTTCTTTTTGATTTAATAAGCGCATTAAAAAATTTAAACTTTTTTAACTTATCCTTTTCAAACTTCATATGAACTACAAAAGCAAGTCTAACTTCATTTGGCTTTAATGAACAAAGGTCATTACTTAATTTAAATGGAAGCATTGGAACTACGCT
>CAZXTK010000076.1:0-3918 GCA_964643665.1 uncultured Campylobacterales bacterium | reverse complement strand
ATGGCAAAATAGACTTTGACTTACTAATAGCAACCCCTGATAGTATGGTGTTGGTTGGTAAAGTTGGTAGAATATTGGGGCCAAAAGGTTTAATGCCAAACCCAAAAACAGGCACTGTTACAATGGATATCAAAAAAGCTGTTGAAAATGCTAAGGGCGGTCAAGTAAATTATAGAGTTGACAAAAAAGGCAATATCCACGCAGGTATAGCTAAAAGCTCTTTTAAGCCTAATTTGGTAAAAGAAAACTTAATTAGCATAATTGGTAGTATAAACAAGCAAAAACCAGCAAGTGCGAAAGGTAAATATATTACAAATGCAGCTATTTCTTTGACTATGAGTCCATCAATCAATCTTGATGTTTCTAGTTTGCTTGAAATCAAATAAAGGTTTTATCTTATAAACTAAAGACGATAGGTGGCATAAGCGCCGTAAAACCTACTGAAGTTTGTAGTTTAGGAAGGAGGAGAAATGACAAGAGAACAAAAGAAAATACTTATTGATAACATGACAAAAGAGTTTGAAAATAATGAAAATATCTTAGTTGCTCATTACAAAGGCCTAAGCCATAAAGAGCTTGAAGATTTTAGAAAAGAATGCTCTAAAGATGGCACAAAAGTTCGCGTTATAAAAAATACTCTTGCTTCTATTGCACTTAAAAATGCATCAAAAGCAGATTTAGGTCTTAGTGGGACAAATATTTTCATATGGGGCAATGATCAAGTAGCAACTTGTAAGATTAGCGATAAATTTGCACAAAACAATAAAGATAAATTTGTTATTAAATGTGGAATACTCGAAAACGAGTTAGCCAATTTGGACAAGATTAACCAAATCGCGAAACTTAAAAGCAAAGATGAGCTACTTGGCGAATTGCTTTCTGTATGGAATGGCCCAGTAAGATACTTTACTGTTGGGCTTAGCAATTTGGCTAAAAGCAAAGAATAAAATAATAAAAATAATAAAATAAAAGGATAAAAAAATGGCAATTAAAAAAGAAGATGTATTGGAATATATTTCAAACCTAAGCGTATTAGAGCTTAGTGAATTAGTAAAAGAATTTGAAGAAAAATTTGGTGTAAGCGCACAACCTACCGCAGTAGCTGGTGGTGGCGATGGTGGCGCTGGTGGTGGCGAAGAAAAATCTGAATTTAATGTTGTAATTGTTGATGCGGGTGATAAAAAAATCAATGTTATTAAAGCAATTAGAGCAATCACAGGGACAGGTTTAAAAGAAGCCAAAGAAATGAGTGAAAAAATACCTTCTGTTGTTAAAGAAGGTGTTGACAAAGCAGCCGCGGAAGATGCTAAAAAACAATTAGAAGAAGCAGGTGCTAAAGTAGAGCTGAAGTAAAAACAATAAAAGTCTATGTAGCAAAGCTATATAGACAAAAAACAATAAAATAATTTAATACAAAAGGTTCTCATATATGTTAAACTCACTAAAATCAAGCAATAGGCTAAGAGTTGATTTTTCTAAAAATGCTCAAGAGTTAGAAATACCTAACTTGCTTCAATTACAAAAAAATAGTTACGATAATTTTTTAATGGTTGGCAAAAAAGATAGAAGCAATAGTGGTATTAGTAAGATATTCAAAGCTATTTTTCCAATTCATGATGTAAATAATAGATTTACATTAGAATATATAAAAGATGAAATTGGAAGTCTTCCATATAGCTTAGAAGAATCAATCACAAGAGGGCTTAGCTATTGTGTGCATTTGCAAGTGACGATGAGACTCACAACTTATGATATAGATGAAAAAACAAGAGAAAGACTTGGCGTTAAAGATGTAAAAGAGCAAATTTTGCACATAAGAAGCATACCTTTAATGACAGATAGAGTATCTTTTGTAGTAAATGGAGTAGAAAGAGTAGTTGTAAATCAGCTTCACCGATCACCTGGTGTTATTTTCAAAGAAGAGATCAAACCAACTTCTAAAAAACCATTACATACAGCTCAGATTATCCCCGATAAAGGTTCTTGGTTATATTTTGAATACGATGAAAAAGATGTTTTGTATGTAAAAATAAATACAAGAAGAAAACTACCTGTTACCATATTTTTAAGAGCGCTTGGTTATTCTAAGGAAGATATTTTAAAAATATTTTATCCAATAGTAAATATAACTATTAAAAATAATAAATTCTTAACAAAATTTATTCCACAAGATTATATAGGTAGAGTAAATTATGACATCATAGATGACAAAGGCAATGTAGTTATAGCGGCTGGAAAAATATTGAGCGAAAGAAAAGCATTAGCTCTAAAAGAAGGTGGATTAAATTTAATAGAATACCCATTAGAGTTATTAATGGAGCGACATTTTAGTGAAGATATATTTGATCCAAAAAGTGGTGAAATATTATTTAATACTCTTGATCAATCAGATGAAGAAAAACTAAAAACACTAATAGATACAAATATCAAAAACTTTAATATCATAAATGACTTAGCAACAAATACAGACTCTGGTATTATAAATGCTTTTAAAATAGATATGGAATCTCTAAAACTTTTATCTAAAGCAGAAGAAATTGATGATGAATATATACTTTGTCTTATAAGATTGTATAAAATTATGAGACCAAGTGAGCCTGTAACGCCAGAAGCTGCAAAAGAATTTTTTAATTCTTTGTTTTTTAATGCTGAAAAATATGACTTAACAGAAGTTGGTAGAGCAAAACTTAACCATAAATTAAAACTTGATATACCAGAGTATATAAATGTTCTCACAAGAGAGGATATTATTGAGACTTTAAAATACCTAATGAAAATAAAACATGGAAATAAACATGTAGATGATAGAGACCACTTAGGAAATAGAAGAGTTAGAGCAATTGGTGAGCTAATATCTAATGAGCTTCATTTAGGACTTTTAAAAATGCAAAAAGCAATAAAAGACAAAATGAGATCTATAAACTCAACAGCAGATGATTTAATGCCACAAGATATTGTTAATTTTAAAATAATAACAACCACATTAACAGATTTTTTTACGGTTGGTCAATTATCACAATTTATGGATCAAACCAATCCTTTATCTGAAATTACACACAAAAGAAGACTATCAGCTCTTGGTGAGGGTGGTCTTGTTAGATCTCGTGCAAGTTTTGAAGTAAGAGATGTACACCCTACTCATTATGGAAGAATATGTCCAGTTGAAACCCCAGAGGGTCAAAACATTGGTTTGATAAATACATTGGCTACTTTTGCCAAAGTTGATAAATTAGGTTTTATCCAAACCCCTTACAAAAAAGTAAAAGATGGCGTAGTTCAAAAAGATAGCATAACCTACCACACAGCGACACAAGAAGAAGGCAAAGTTATTGCACCAAGCTCAACAAAAATAGATAGTAATGGCAAAATAATAGATGCCCTTATTGAAGCAAGGCGAGATAGTGAAAACCTACTTATAGAGTCTAATAAAGTTGATTTAATTGATGTTTCTCCTCAAATGGTTATGGGTGTTGCTGCATCTTTAATCCCATTTTTAGAACACGATGATGCAAATAGGGCATTGATGGGCTCAAATATGATGAGGCAAGCCGTTCCATTGCTTAAACCACAAGCTCCGATAGTTGGAACAGGATTAGAGAGTATAGTTGCAAAAGATTCTTGGAGCACAATAAAAGCAAAAAGAGCAGGAAAAGTTCAAAAGCTTGATTCAAGAAATATATTAATAAAGGGCGAGAACGAAAATGGACCTTTTATAGATCATTACTTATTAGCTTCAAACATAAGAACAAACAACAACACAGCAATAACCTATACAAGCAGTGTTGAGCTTAACGAAGAAGTTAAAGAAGGTCAAATTATAGCTGATGGTCCATCTATGGACAAAGGTGAGCTTGCCATTGGTGCAAATCTTACAGTAGCTTTTATGTCTTGGTATGGATATAATTATGAAGATGCTAT
>CAZXTK010000075.1:0-4046 GCA_964643665.1 uncultured Campylobacterales bacterium | reverse complement strand
TCTACGAGTTGCTTCGCTTTTTGCATATCTCCTTCATGGTTTACACCCGCTTCAGCAATTATATAAGGTCGTTCGATAGTTGATTTATTCCTCTTTTGAAATAGCTCAACGATATTCATAATACCTCTCATTTACAAGATTAACAATCTTATTCGTTCCTTTTCGTATCTCTTGTGCATAAGGAACAAGCAATTGCTGCATCTTTTTTCTATACTCATATTCAAAAAACATATAAACTTTTTCTAACAATTCTGTCTTATTAAGTTGTTCAAAGTAGCCAAGATAAACGATACCTTGAGATATTTTTGGAAAAATATGTGTCATTTCTCGTTCATTCTGACTAACCACTATAAGAGGCTTTGCCATTGCAACTACCTCATATACCATTCGCCCATTACCACATATAACCAGATCTGCTCTATCTATGAAGTCCGCCATAAATTTAACATCTTCAATTATGTTGATATTCTTTCTTTGATGGTTTTTCAAAAATTTTTCTAACTCCTGTTTATAGGCATAGCCAATGCCTAAAATCAGATCGATCTCTATTTTTTGATCCAAATCAAAAAGAAATTCCAATATCTTCAACGAAGCATTATTGATATCTGTTCCTCCAAAACTCACAAGTATCTTTTTTAACTGTTTGTTTACTTTGGATATTGGATACAAAAAAATATCTTCGCGTAAAACTTCATATTTGTAACCAAAAAAATAATCCTCCGCTACCCCACTCCACTCATAAAGAGCATTAAAAACCAGATCTGCATAGTGTGTTCCTTCCGAAGTGTCTTCAAAATTAACAACGAAAAAATCGCTTTTTATTTGTTTCATATATTCTATATCCGTATCAAGGATATCGTTAATCACTATATCGATTTTATAAAGGTGCAAAGTGTTAATCAACTCTTTCATCTCTTCATAAACGACTACATCATAGTTCATCTTTTTTAATTTTTGTATTCCAAGTTTATGCTTTTTTTGCGAAAAAAAGGTCACATTGTCGTTTAAAAAATGGTGCGAGAGTGTAATGGCTCTATATATATGTCCCATTCCGATCTCTGTGCTACCATTTACGACAAAAGCTATATTCCTTCTTTTTAAAATGGATTCTGCCAGAACAAAATCGTTTAGGGTATCGATATCGACTGCCTCTTCATCATCTATGGGATAAATAAAAACATCTGGGGAAATCCGTGTTTTATTGTGCATCAAATATTCATATCTGCAAATTATAAATGCTCCATTCTCTTCATAAAGAGGCTCAAGCGATTGACGGTTGACTCGTTCGTTGTAAAGTTTCTGAAAAGATTCTCCATCACTTTTCCAAAAAAGATGCCTTCTTTGTGTTGCACTAACCAATGAAGTTAAATTATTATCTATAAAATATTTAATGGCATTTTGCAATGTAGATGCTTTTAAAAGTGGTGATGTCGGCTGTAGTGTGATTACAATATCGTATTTTTTTTGAATTCTATGCATCTCATAATGTATGACTTCATCCAGTGTCGCTTTATCATCATAAAATGCATCTCTTTTCAATGTTTTAGCTTTATATATGGCTGCGATGTGCAAGATAGCATCATCATCTGAGCTTACAAAAATATCAGCATTTTCTATAGATTGTGCATTTTTGATTGCATAATATATCAATGGTTTTCCAACAAGAAACTTGATGTTTTTTTGTGGTATACCTTTGCTACCACCTCGTGCTGGGATAATAATGCAAATCTTCATTTTGGTTCAATTCTATGTCTTGAAAAATTTAACATCAACAACATTCTTTCTTTTCCTTTTTCTTGAGGAAAAGCTCCATGGACACCATTTTGATCAGATATAATCAAAGTTCCTCTCTTTGCGATACATTTTAAAGCATCATCATAACTAAATGCTCTCATATCAGTTAAATAGTTCCCTTGTAAAAAATTATCAACATAACTTTTTATTTTCTTTTCACTACATAAATGAGATGATTTTACATAGCAGTATGGGCCATCCGCAATCTCATTTACATCTGTAAGATAAATGAAAGCTTTATATTGTGGGAATTCAAAATTATCTACATGGAGGCATCTGGGTTTCACCTCATTATTGTAGTAAACATTGAAGTTTTTTAATTCAAAACTCTCCCCATTCGATGTACTTATAATTGAAGAAATATATTCTAAATCTATGTATTTTTTTAAATATGTTAATTCAGCATCAATATCAAAGATATCGATCATATTAAAATCGCTGTTGAAATATTTACCTCTATTGATAGCCCAAGTTCCACTTTCAAACTTAAAATCAGAAACTCTTTGTACATTACTTTTTAGCAATAACTTCTTTATATCATTGTAAATTTGCTCTGCTTGCTCTTGCGAAATGAAATTCTCTATAACCACAACTCCATCTTTTGAAAGAGTCAAAGCTTTACCATCGCAATCAAAATTAATTCTCTTTGCTTTTGAAAAACAAGTTTTTATTGCTTTTTGCAACATAGAATAGGTCATTTCCATTTTTTCTCTCCTACTAATAAATTTATGTATAATACATACAAAGAGATAAGCAAGATGATCACATTTTTTATAGATCAATGTTCTAAAGCTTAAAGCATTAGAACAAATCTCTAAGGAGTCTATCACTTGCTTCAAATTCCAATAGGTTGATTAAGCTTAGAGCTTCTGTCATTGTGGAGATAGGATAAAAGCAAGCTTGCTTATCTGTTTGTATGTAAAATAACATTTGTAAAGGTATTTGTGATGTATAAACAATTTGTAGGAATAGATATTAGCAAAGATAGCTTTGATGTAATACTACTTGAGAGTAGTGGTGAAATTAAACTACAAGATAAGCTTACAATGGATAGAGATGGATTTGATACTCTATTGGAGTATTTATCATCTTATTCCAAAGATAAGCTTTTAGTTGCAATGGAAGCTACTGGTATTTATCATTTACCATTACTATCTTTTTTATTAGAAAATAGTTTTAAAAGTGTAGTAATTAATCCAATACTCATAAAGAGTTTTATTGGCTCAACCACACTTAGAAAAACTAAGAATGATAAAAAAGATGCTAGCTTAATTGCTCTATTTAGTTTAAAATCATATCAGTCATTACATCTTACTACTACTGATACAATTGAAAATATCAGACCACTTATTCGTGAGAGAGAAATTCTCTCTAAAGAGGTAGCAAGACTTAAAACTGAAATAAAAGCTATCTTGGTGCAATTATTCCCTGAATTGTTAAAGAACACAAATATATTTACAAAGAGCATTTTAAATCTGCTCCTTAAAGCTCCCAGCCGTAAGGCTATCAGGAACTTAAAGGAAAAGACTATACAGTGTATCTTAAATGATACAAGTGGCAATAAAGCTAAAATTACCGCTAAAGAGATATTGACTTTAGCAAAAACTTCTATTGCCATATCAGATAAATATCTTGAAAAAGTATTAACTTCTAAAATAAGAAGATTAATAACTATTCAAGATGAATTGTCTATCTTAGATAAAGAGCTTGAAAACTCTTTAGAAGATAGTGATATAAATGACGATATTGAGATATTACAATCAATACCTGGTATTGGTACAGTAACTTCTAAAAACTTTATGGTTGAAGTATCCTCTATTGATAAGTTCAAATCTGTAAAGCAACTATGTGCTTTTATTGGAATTGATCCATCTATCAAACAAAGTGGTAGCTCAATCAATTATAGAGGCAAAATCTCAAAAAGAGGTAATGCCAACCTTAGAAGAACTATTTGGCAAATGGCAATAGGTGTAATTCGCTCTTGTGAGAAATTTAATGCTTACTTCTCTAAAAAAAGAAAAGAGGGTAAAAAATTCAAACAAGCTGTTATTGCTGTTGCCAATAAGCTTTTAAAAACAATATTTGTGTTGTTAAAGAACAAAACTAAATTTGATAAAAATTTAGCTTATAATGTTTCAAAATGAAACATTATAATTACTTTTTTTATTAAAGGTTTGAAATGGTTTGTTTATAGTTGACTCCTTTATATCGTTTTTAAATCTTTGAACTAATTCTTGATAGCTAACAAAATC
>CAZXTK010000074.1:0-4075 GCA_964643665.1 uncultured Campylobacterales bacterium | reverse complement strand
TAGTAGAAGATGTAAAAGGTGTAGGCAAAAAAGGCGATGTAGTAGAAGTAAAAGTAGGCTATGGCAATAATTTTTTAATCAAAAACAAAAAGGCGATATTAGCAACTAATGAAGTAATAAAACAATACGAGCAAGATGAAAGAAGTGCAAAAGCAAGGATAGATGCCCACAATAAAGAGCTTGTGGAGTTAGCCCATAAGTTAGAGAAATTAAATATACAAATAAAGCACAAATGTGGAAAAGACAATATACTTTTTGGTGCAGTTACTGCCTCTCACATTGGCGATGCTATTAAAAAACATAATCTATTCGTAGATAAAAAACACATCACAATCCCTTCACCTATAAAAACATTAGGCGAGCATCAAATTATATGCAAACTTGGCAATGGCATAAATGCAGATATCAAAATAAATGTAATAAGCGAGTAGAGAGTGATAGATACACATTGTCATTTAGATGATATTAGCTACAAAGATGATATTGATGATGTAATTTCAAACGCCAAAAAACAAGGCGTAGAAAAAGTCTTAATCCCTGGTGCGGATATCAACGACCTGCCTCGCGCAAAAGAGCTTTGTGATAAATATGACAATTTGTTTTTTGGTGCTGGTATCCATCCTTACAATATAGAGCAATACGATGAGAGTGTTTTGTGCGAGTATGCCAAAGAGAGCAAATGTTTAAGCGTAGGTGAGTGTGGGCTTGATTATTTTAGACTGCCAAAAGATGATAGTCTATCTAAGCAAGAAATTATCAACCAACAAGAGATATTTAAAAAACATATACAATTAGCTATCAATTTAGACAAACCCCTAATTTTGCACATAAGAGATGCAAAAGACAACTTTGATGCCTCAAATGATGTAATAAAGATAATAAATTCTTTTATTCCAAATAATAAATTGCGAGGTGTGCTTCATTGTTTTAATGCATATAAGGGGCTATTAGAGCTTAGCGAATATGGTTTTTATTTTGGCATAGGTGGAGTGCTTAGCTTTAAAAATGCACATAATTTGCAAGAGATAATCAGCAAAATACCAAAAGACAAACTACTTTTAGAAACAGACGCGCCATATCTTACCCCACATCCTTTTAGGGGGCAGAGAAATGAGCCAAAATATGTATCTTTGGTGCTTGATAAAATGAGTGTGTTACTGCAAACAAGCACAGATGAGTTAGACGCTATCACAACCAAAAATGCAAATGCTTTATTTGGTTTTGGAGTGTGAGTATGCGAATAGATATGTTTTTAAGCTCAAGCAATATTGTAAAAAGAAGATCAATTAGCGAAGATATGCTAAAAGCAGGAGTTGTAAGCCTAAATGACAAGGTAGCTAAAAAATCAGCAAAGGTTAAAATAGGCGATAAGATAACTATAAAATATTTACAAAAGCAAGATGAATTTATAATTTTAGATATACCAGCAACAAAATCAACACCAAAAAGCGAGCAGTATAAATATGTTCAAAAACAAAACACCAATGAGGTAGATGATAATGAATGCAATGAATAACAAAAGCCAAATTTTTGATGATATTTTGCACCAAAGATTAAGCGAAGATGAAATAAGAGAATTTTTAATAGTACTCTATAATAAAGGTGTGCAAAAAGAAGATATTTTAGAAGCCACAAAAGCTATGCGTAGTGTTATGAATGTGGTAAATGTAGATGGTGCAATAAATGCAGATGATATGTTTGATATTGTAGGCACAGGCGGTGATAAAAGCAACTCTATCAATATATCAAGCACAAGCTCACTTTTGCTTAGTGCTTGTGGGGTAATCGTAGCTAAACACGGAAGCATTAGCGCAACTAGCAAAAGCGGAAGTGCAGATATGCTACAAGCTCTTGGAGTAAATATTAATTTAAACAAAGAGCAAATTATACAAATGCTTAAAAGTAGCAATTACGCATTTATTTTTGCAAGAAACTTCCATCCAGCACTCGCACCACTCGCACCTATTAGAAAGTCAATCCCGCATGGGACAATTTTTAATATACTAGGACCGCTTTGTAATCCTTTGGGGGTTAAAAAAATGCTTTTGGGGGTGTATGATAAAAGCTTGGTTAGACAAATGGCAGAAGTGTTTTTGACTCTTGGGGGCGAGAGAATATTATGTGTTAATTCTAATGATGGGTTAGATGAGATTAGCCTTTGTGATAATACATACGCGATTATTGGCAAAAAAGATGCTAATGCAAAAGATGGTTTTGTGTTAGAAGAGGTAGAGATTGACCCACGAGAATATGGCTTTGAGCTTTGTGGCAAAGATGATCTAAAAGGCTCAGATGCTCTTTATAATGCACAAATAGCAAAAGATATTCTAAGCGGAGAGTGCAAAGATGCAAAAAGAGATGTAGTAGTGCTAAATACGGCTTTTGCTTTGATGATTGAGGGTAAGGTTAGTGATGTAAAAGAAGGCATAAAATTAGCAAATGAGGCAATAGATTCTAAAACGGCACAAAAACATTTATACAATATCATTAAAAATAGCAACTCTTTTTGATTGCATTGGTTATTATGAGTAGGCGCATTTTTACAAAAATTGCCTCATTAGATGAGGTGGGCAATATTGCAAATAGCATCAATGATGTATTTAAAGCAGATAATGTGAATTATAAAAAAGATAGTATAATTGTTTTTTTAAATGGCAATCTATCAAGTGGCAAGACCACATTTGTGCGAAGTTTTGCATCACTTTATAATCTTAACAATGTAAGTTCGCCTACATTTGGTATTTTGAATAATTACGATAATATTATTTATCATTACGATTTATACATTGTAGGAGTAGATAAGTTTATATCATTAGGGCTTATAAATGAGCTTGACAATAATGGCATACATTTTATAGAATGGGGCGATGGGGTTTTAAAGGCTAAGCTAAAAGAATATGGCTTTTTGTATTATGAACTTAAAATCAAATTTAAAAACGAGCAAACAAAAGAAATAAAAAAGAGAGAGTATATTTTTGAGCAATAAATTAGAAGTAAAAAACATAAGCAAAACAATAAAAAAAACACAAATTCTAAGCAATGTTAGCTTTTGTGTTGAGAGCAAAGAAGTTGTCGGAATATTGGGCCCAAATGGGGCTGGCAAAACGACTAGCTTTTATAGTGTGTGTGGGCTTATATCCATAGATAATGGGCAAATTTTGCTTGATGGTGAGGATATTAGCCATTTGCCATTGCACCAAAGAGCTAGAAAAGGCATTGGATATTTGGCACAAGAGTCAAGCATTTTTAGTGATTTGAGCGTAGAGGATAATATTTTATTGGCTGCAGAGATTGGAATAGAAAGCAAAAGAGAGCAGACAAAAAAGTTAGAGCATTTATTAGATATTTTTAATATAGAACCTATACGAAAAAGAAAAGGTATCAACCTAAGCGGTGGAGAAAGAAGGCGTGTAGAGCTTGCAAGAGCGTTGGTACTTTCACCTAAATTTTTGCTTTTAGATGAGCCATTTGCTGGGGTTGATCCTATTGCTGTAAAAGATATTCAAGATATTATCAAACAGTTAATAAACACAAATATTGGTATTTTGATAACAGATCATAGTGTTAGAGAGCTTTTAGAGATATGCTCACGAGTATATGTTATGAAGAGTGGCTCTGTTTTAGCTAGTGGCTTACCAGAGCAGATCAAACAAAACGAGCTTGTAAAAGAGCATTATTTGGGCGAAGATTTCAAAATATAGCCTTTAAAGTATATTCATCTTATACATTTTGTATAATTATAGTAATTCAATAGCCTTTTAGTTTTGTATTAAAAAGTTTTTATGCTATAATCTCGCTTTAGATGTTAACGGAGTGTAGCGCAGCCTGGTAGCGCACCTGGTTTGGGACCAGGGGGTCGGAGGTTCGAGTCCTCTCACTCCGACCATCTAAAAAAAATACAAATCTATGGTAGGTGTAGCTCATCTGGTTAGAGCGTCTGGTTGTGGTTCAGAAGGTAGTGGGTTCGATCCCCATCACTTACCCCATTTTGGTTTTAAATCAATAAATGTATTTTATGCGTCCATAGCTCAGCTGGATAGAGCATCGCCCTTCTAAGGCGAGGGTCTCAGGTTCG
>CAZXTK010000073.1:0-4241 GCA_964643665.1 uncultured Campylobacterales bacterium | reverse complement strand
ATTTTGATAACAAATTTACACGAAATAACCACACTCCTCAAAATAAAGCAATCATTATCCAAAGATATGTAAATAATGTTCAAAAAGGAATACCTCATAGTCTTGATGCAAAAGATGCTGTATTAAACACTCCTATTGTGCAAAAAAGCGCATATTCAAGTGGGTTTTTAAATACATTCCCAGATAAAGATGGAATAGTTCGCTCAATCCCACTTATAATAAAATACCAAGATGTAATATACCCATCACTTGCACTTGAAATGATAAGAGCCATATCGGGTGTTAAAAAAATATCAATTATTTACAATAGCCTTGGAGTAGAGAGCATACAAGTAGGCAATATCAAAATACCAACAGATAGATTAGGGCGAATGGTTATAAACTATGCAGGGGCACAACATAGTTATAAATATATATCTGCTCTTGATATATATAATAATAATTTCAACAAAGAAGACATAAAAGGCAAAATAGTTCTAATAGGAACATCAGCCCCAGGTTTAATGGATTTAAGATCAACCCCATTTGATGAAGCATATCCGGGGGTAGAAGTGCATGCAAATGCTCTTGATAATATTATAAATTCTAATTTTATAGCCTCTCCAAGCTACAAAGAAGGCATAGATATTATATCTATTATTTTAGGTTCTTTGCTTGTGGCTTTTGTTCTTTATTTTTTTAGACCATCAATTGCACTTGTGCTATCAATTGCACTTGTTGGTGGATTTGTTTGTTTAGATTATTATCTTTTGTTTTACAAAGGCATTATGCTTGGGGGCTATCTAACCCTATCTTCAATGTTGCTTATTATTTTGTATTCTTTTGGTATGAATTATTTTATAGAATCTAAACAAAAAACATTTATCAAAGAAAAGTTTGCAAACAAAGTATCAGCAGATGTAGTAGATGATTTATTAACAAATACAAATACAAAAATGTTAGAGCCAAAACAAGAGATTATATCTATATTTTTCTCCGATATAAGGGGCTTTACTACAATTAGTGAGACTTTTAAAGAGCCAAAAGATTTGATAGATTTTTTAAATCTTTATATGAACCCAATGGTTGAGGTTATTCTCAAACAAAAAGGTGTTGTAGATAAATTTATAGGCGATGCCATAATGGCATATTGGAATGCCCCAAACAAAATAAAAAACCACCAAGACAAAGCATTGCGTTGCGCTTTAGAGCAAATTACCTTGCTTAAAGAGTTAAATGAAGTATTTAAAAAAACCCAAAAACCACAAATAAAAATAGGAATAGGGATTCATAGTGGAATGGCGACAATAGGCGAAATGGGCAGTGATGGTAGGAGCGATTATACTATAATAGGCGATAATGTAAATTTAGCTTCAAGAATAGAAGGGCTTACCAAATTTTATGGGGCACAAATACTTATATCAGACGACTTTAAACAAGAATTACAAGGCGAATACTATTATAGACATTGCGACAGAGTGCGAGTAAAGGGCAAAAACAAGGCAGTAGAGCTATATGAAGTATTTATAACAAAAAGCGAATATGAGCAATACGAAAAAACACAAAAAGAGCAATACGAAAAAGCAAAAGAGCTATACTACCTTGCCAAATTTAGCGAAGCAAAAATAATATTTGCACAACTAAACAAAACCACCCCACATATTTTATATGAAATGTATGCAAATAGATGTGCCACTCTTATAAAAACACCACCTAAAATGCCATTTAATGGAATATATACAGCCACAAGTAAATAAATAATTTATGAAACAAATTATTTTTGTAACAGCTACCAATACAAATGTAGGCAAAACTTATGCAAGCAAATTGTTATTAAAAAGCATTGCCAAAAAATCTTATAAAGTAGCATATTTTAAGCCAATAGAAACAGGTGTAACCTCTATCCCACCAGATATTAGCAAATGTGTAAAATTAGCCAAAAAGTTAAACCCACTCTTAAGCCACTTGCCATTGAAAAGCTTTTATTCATATTTATTTGCACTCCCAGCCTCGCCTTTTGTTGCCAATACCACTTTAAAATCACCAAAAAACATAAAGCCCAAAAAAATAATAAAAAAAGCACTCGCTTTATTTGAGTTTTGTGATGTTTTAATCATAGAAGGTGCAGGCGGATTGTTTGTGCCTATAAAGCAAGATTATTTTATAATAGATTTAATAAAAGAGTTCCAACAAGTAAAAACATATATTTTAAATACAAACAAATATAAAATCAAAACAAAAACATTGCTAATCTCTCCAAGCCAACTTGGCAACATAAACACCACATTATTATCTTTTAGGGCACTTAAATCTTATAAAATCAAGTTCAAATGGTATATCAACCTACACAAGCACAAAAAATCATTCAAAAAAATCAGCCTACCATTTTATAAATCATACACCAAAGAACAACGATTAAAAATAAGATATTTGCATAAATTATAAATATACATACAAAAAAGTGCTATTAAACTACTTTTAAGCAATAATAATAAGAAGTTATGCTAAAATGAATAATCTTTTTGTGTAGGTGGGTATTTTTGTTAATGAAACAATTTTTATTTTTATTTTCTATTTTTAGTGCTTTATATGCCAATAACAACGATAACAACACTTATGAATATGCAAAAACACTATATGATAACAGGAGTTATGCTAAATCTGTGATAGTGTTGCAAAAATTAGTCGAGCAAACAGATGTAGATAGTATGGTTTTGTTAGGTCATATATATGAAAAAGGCTTAGGGGTGTTTCAAGATAGAAAAAAGGCCTTAGAGTTATACAAAACTGCCGCTATTTTAGATTCTCCTGATGCAAATTATTATTTAGGAAATATGTATTATTACGGAAGAGGTGTAGCCAAAAACTATTCATTAGCTTTTAGTTATTATTTAAAAGCAAGTTCATTAGGGCAAGTAGATGCTATGGTTGCTTTAGCTCTTATGTATAAAAACGCAAAGGGCATCCAGCCATCTACAACAAAAGCTATTGAATATCTTGAAAAAGCAGCCAAATTAAATTCAGCAGATGCACATTATCAATTAGGGTTAATATATCACAAAGATAAAAATTTGGCAAATAAAAAAAAAGCTAAAAAGTTTTTTTATAAAGCCATCAAGTTAGGAAGCGAAGAAGCAGCAATTTTTGTTGAGATTGTTTTTAACAAATCATTTAACACTAAAAATATTAAAACCACAAAGGAATAAAATGCAAATAGGATATAAATTTTTCACATATAAAAAAGGCATATTGGCATATCTAATAATGTTTATAACATTTGGGGTATTAAATTATTTAAATGCCGTAGATACTTGCAAGCCTAAATACACCATTGGCAATACTGCTATGTTTACCGAAGCTGAGCGAAGAGTGAGCCAAGGTAGTTGTAATATGAATGGAAAGCTCATAAAAAGATTTAAATACGATAATACAGTTACTAGTCGTAATAGTGCCCCTCGTTGCCCAATTGGCAAACATTTAGCTAGTGTTGAGGATCTAACAAGCCTAAGTATGTCTGATTTTTTATCATTAGCTATGGATTGTACCGCATCATCACTAAGCACACATTCTGGCACATCTGTCATAATTGCCAATAAGGGAGAGAGGGTAACTGCCCCAACTGACGGTAGTGGCTCTTTTAGTGTTTTGCCAAGATCCACTTCTGCGTTTGGTGCTGCATATTGTGTTGATGATACTAAAACTCGTGAAGATATTATGAGAAAATATGATTTAGTTGATCCTCAAACAACAAATACCGCAAGCAATGGATATCGTATTGTTCAACTTGGGCAAGGGGCTCTATTTATTTGCCCATCTGGCACCAGAAGACTAAGAGAGCGCACAATCAACGCTATGAGTTTTGAAGATATTGAGATTTTAACTGGTCATGCACAAGATTCAACAACGTTCAACGGGGAAGGAGCCGCTCTTGTAGGTATGGATGTGGGAGGCAGTTTAACAAGGTTTGCTGTTGCTTATCCTGATATTCCTACAAACCCAGTAACTCAATATTCATCTGGTGAAGGTGTAGGTTATTGCGAACCAGACACAGTAACAAAACAATATATAATGGGCTTGTATCATTTGAAAGATATCCGCAACCCTGTGGGCAGTTGTAATGGATATCTATTTACCGATATAGGCTCTGGCGATAATATACGAAGAGGAGATTGCCCTAAGGGCTATAGTTTGGCAGATAGAGATATTTTAATATACCCAAGTATGACATGGCGGGAGAGAAACCCACTGCAACCAAATAGCGT
>CAZXTK010000072.1:0-4267 GCA_964643665.1 uncultured Campylobacterales bacterium | reverse complement strand
ACGACGATGCTAATCTTACCTCTTTACATAAACTTTTCAAAAAACATATTCAAAATATAATCATCTTTTGTTGTCTTTGAACCTTCTAAAACTTCAAGTACAACTTTTGCTTTGAAATCTGCACTGTATGTTATCCTCTTTCTACTCATCTCTTCTTTTTTTTTAAACTGTTTATGATCTTATCATTTAGGAATAAAAATATCTTTTGATTTGGTTATTTTTTGGGGAACATTATAGTTTTATAAATTATCAAAAAAGATGTTATTTTAGACTTAAAAACAATTCTATCATTAAATGGTATTGTAAATAATAATAAAACTATACTATATGTAGCATCATCAATTATAGAAAATAAAAATATTGCTTTTGTAGATGCTTTAATTTGCTCAAAAAATAAATTGTAAGAATATAAAAAACTAAGCTTTAATAGTGATGTTGCAAAAGTTAGCATAAAACTAACTTCTTTGGATTATAAAGCTTTAAGTCGCTACAATATATACATACAACAATAGCTTTTAAGCTTTTAGTATATTGCTCCATTATGGTTATAAATATACTTGTTTGCAAAAGGGAAAAATGGAAAATATTAGTTTATTGCTTATTTTTTGGTATGGTATTTTACATGCTTTTGGTCCGGATCATCTAACTGCAATAGCAGATTTTTCCATAGGCAAAGACAAGAGCAAAACAATGCTCATTACAACTTTGTTTGCAATAGGACATGGGCTTACACTCTTTGTATTTGCAAAAGTGCTTGAATCTTATGTGATTAGTGATGAGATATTAGCTTATGGGGATATTATATCTTCAAGTGTGATAATACTTATGGGGCTATACTTACTATATATGGTGTATTCAAACAAAATACATCTCAAAAAACATATTCACAACAATCAAGAGCATATTCACATATACTTTGGCAGCGAGCACAACCACAACGCAAATGAGGCTAAAGGCGCATTTGCTATTGGTGCTCTAATGGGTATTGGAGGAGTAAGAGGTATGCTTGTAACTCTTGGTGTTATAAATAATCAAAGCGTTGATTTTGGTATGGTATTTGCATTTACAGCAGGTGTAATGATAATTTTTATAGGTTTTGGAATGATAATTTCATATATAAACACAAACTTATTAACAAACAAAAAAAACATAAGGGGCATATTTACAATAGCTGGTGCAATATCATTGGCTGTTGGCTCTAATATGCTTTTAGGATAAAGGAATAATATGTGCAAAGATTGCGGTTGTAGTATAACTAATCAAGATAGAGTTTGGCATAGCCATTCGCACGAAAGTGAAAGTCATCAAAAAGCTCATCAACATTTACACGATAATCCACAATTAAATGATGCAAAAACTATCGATGTAATTACTAAAATACTAGACAAAAACGACCATGAAGCTTCACATAATAGAGAACATTTTAAATCTAAAAATGTGCTAAGCATAAATCTAATGAGTGCTCCAGGAAGTGGCAAAACTACATTACTTGAATATTTAAGCGATATAAACGAGTTTAAATTTGGTGTTATTGAGGGCGATTTAGAAACTTCTAAAGATGCTGATAGATTACAAGCTAAGGGGATACAATCACATCAAATACAAACAGGTTCAGCTTGTCATCTTGATGCATTTATGGTACATAAAGCTTTGCATCATATGGATTTAGACAATATTGATGTTTGTTTTGTTGAAAATGTTGGAAACTTAGTATGTCCAGCTTCTTATGATGTTGGGGCTCATCTAAATATTGTGCTTGTATCAGTGCCTGAGGGTGAAGATAAAATAGCAAAATACCCGGTTATGTTCAGAAAGGCTGATTTAATACTTTTTACAAAAACAGATCTTTTGCCTTATTTTGAATACGATATCCAAAAAGAAAAGCAAAGCGCTACAAAGCTAAAACCAAATGTGGATATTTTAGAAGTTTCTATAAAAGATAAAGATAGCTTAGAGCAAGTGGCAAAATGGATTGAGTTTAAATTAAAAATGAGAAAATAAAAATGATGAAAAGTAAATTTGTAATTATTAATTATTAATTTTCAAATAAAGGGGGAAATAAATGTGTCTTTCAATTCCGAGTAAAGTGGTAAAAATAAACAAAGAACAAAATATTGCAACAGTTGATACAATGGGCATTCAACGAGAGGCTTCATTAGATTTGATGCAAGAAAATGAAGTAAAAATGGGAGATTATGTGCTTTTGCATATTGGTTTTGTTATGAACAAAATTGATGAAGCTGATGCCTTAGCTTCTATTGAAACTTACAAAGAGATATTGCAAAAGATGAATGAAGAAGACAGAGATAGAGCAATTTTAGAAGATAACGAGATGGCAAAAAAAGAATAATAAATATGCAATTAAAACTTAAAAACTTATATGATGATTTTAGAGACCCTTCAACCATAAAAGCTTATGCCAAACTTATAGCAAAAGAAGCCAAAAAACTACAAAAACCTATAAATATAATGGAAGTATGTGGTGGACATACTCATACTATTATGAAATTTGGGCTACCTAAAATACTTCCTGATAATGTCAAATTTATTCACGGTCCAGGTTGTCCTGTTTGCATTATGCCAAAAGAGAGGATAGATCATGCATATATTTTGGCTATGCAAGAAGATGTAATACTTGTAACTCTTGGCGATATGATAAAAGTGCCAGGGAGTCATGGCAGCTTACAAGATGCAAGAAGCAAAGGTGCAGATGTGCGATATGTATATTCTCCGATAGAGTGCTTGAAAATAGCTTCGCAAAACAAAGATAAAAAAATTATATTCTTTGCAATAGGGTTTGAGACAACTACCCCAATGACAGCAGCGCTAATAGATAGTGTAATAAAAAAGAATATTAAAAATATCTATTTTCACATCAACCATGTAACAGTGCCTGAGATGATGGTTGAGCTAATAGATAGCAGAGATGAGCATATAGATAGTTACAATAACAAAATAGATGCCTTTTTGGGGCCATCGCATGTAAGTGTTATAAGTGGAGCAAAAATATATGAGCAGTTTCCAAAAAAATACAAAAAGCCAGTAGTTGTAACTGGGTTTGAGCCGGTGGATATGATGGAGGGCATTTATATGATACTCAAACAATTTACACAAAATAGATGTGAATTAGAAATTCAATACAATAGAGTTGTGAGTTTTGAGGGCAATACAACAGCTCAAAATTTAATAAATAAATATTTTGACAAATCATCATTGTTCAAATGGCGAGGTTTAGGAAATACGCCTGATAGTGGATTAAAATTAAAAGATGAATTTGCACAATATGATGCAGAGGTGATATATAAAAATATATTACCAATAGATGAGATAGAAGACCACAAACTTTGCATTTGTGGAGATATTTTAAGAGGAATTGCACACCCAACTGAATGTAGTGTTTTTGGCACAGCTTGTAAGCCCAACAACCCACTTGGCTCTTGTATGGTTAGCAGTGAGGGGGCTTGCTCTGCATATTATAAATATGGTAATTTGCGTTAAGAAAGAGTGAAGTGCTTTACTTGTAACACCTGTTTATTGCTTTCTAAATTTTAAAGTCAAATCCTTATATTCAGATAATGTCATTTCAAGCTCACTTAAAAATATCTCTGGTGCATATACAAGTAGATCTTGGATTTTAAACAGTCTATCTTTTGGAATAGTATTAAATTTACTCTTTTTCTCACATAATTTTGATTTTAAAAACTCTATCTCTTCTGATGATATAGTATCTAAAATATATTTTAAATATATTTTTCTTGCACGAGCACTATCATCAAAAAGCAACTGTTCAGGGATTTGTAATACTTCTGCTATATATGGAATGAGTTCTATTTTTATACCAATTCTACCGTTAAGATAAGCATATATTGACTTTTCTGATGGTATCTCACCAGTATTTCTTAAATTAAGCTCTAAACGTCTTAGTTTTTGAGCAAAATCTTTTTTGGTTATTTTATTATCCCGCAAATGTAGATTTATTATTTCATATACTTCCATATTATCTCACTTTTTGAGATATCTTATAGTTTTTATTGATACAAAAATAAGATATATCTTGCTTTATATATATAATTAAGAATTTGACACTATATCAAGAAAATAGAAAGGATTAGTTCTTGCTATTTAACTCATATGAATTTATCTTCGCATTTTTACCAATCACATTTTTCGTATATTTTTATCTAAATCATAAGCGATATACAAAGGCAGGTAAATATTTTTTGGTCTTTGCTTCACTCTTTTTTTATAGCTGGTGGAATATCATCTA
>CAZXTK010000071.1:0-4666 GCA_964643665.1 uncultured Campylobacterales bacterium | reverse complement strand
CCAAATAAACACCCAAACCCTCTCAAACACCAAGTCTAATGAGAATATTTTGCAAAATAAGCATAATATAAACAAATACAGCACTTCAAATACACCAAGCTCTATAAAACAAGCCAAAGAGAGTTTATTGCAAAGTAATATAAATATACAACAAGATATTAAGACACAAATTGCGCAAGAACTTATAGATGGGCATATAGATAATTTGCAATCACAAAAAGATAAAGCTCACACAAGCATAAATCAAAAAAGTCAAAATCTCGCACAAACCAATGCCAAAACATCTGATAGTTCACTAAGTATGTTAAATGCCAAAAATTTAAATGTATCTAAACTTGATGTATCTGATAATACTAAAATAGTAAATGAAAAAAACACCCGCTCCTCCTATAACGAGCATAATTTATTATCTTTAAGCAAAAATAAGATAAATGCAAATGCAAATAACCGTGCAGATAAAATAAAATCTTTAAACAATAATCATATTGCCGATATACCAAAACAAGCTTCATCTCAAACTCCAATAGAGTTAACACAAACTTTTAGTGATAGAATGAGTGGCAATGATAATATCGCAAATACTCAAATATATGGCGCTAATCAACAAAAACAAAACATCAAAAATACCAAAAAGCAAACTACTAATGCTTTTGTAAAAAATGATATTAACACTGATGCTAAAGACATAAATAATAATAATCAAATATCTATGGATAGATTTGTATTGTTAAATAAATATGTGCAACAACATCAAGAGCAATATTTTGGCGCTAATAAAGATATGATATCAGCCCTCAAAGATGAATTATATGCAAACAAAGAAAAAACAATCACAACAAATAGTGATGGGGTTGATGCAAGTTATTTGTTATCTAATGATTTTTCACAAACAAAAGGTGTTCAAAATGCTAATGGTGCTCTTTTAAAAGAGCAAACGCAGTTTATGTCTAATATTGCAAAACAAATATATGCTAATTATAAACCACCACTTAGTTCATTAAGAATAAGTTTGCACCCAGCAATGTTAGGCAGCCTTGATGTGGTTATCAAAAATACTAAGCAAGGCATTAATGTAAGTATAACTGCTAGCAATAATATGGTTGCAGAGATGTTTGAACAAAATAAAGCTTCTTTGCAATTAGCATTAGATCAAATTGCTAAAGATTCAGAAGTATCTCTTAGTTTTAACTCCAATGAGAATCAGGCAAACTCAAACCAAGAATCATCACAAGATACTAAATATGCCCAAACTACAACTTCTATACATGATAATACAAAAATACATACCAACCAAGAAGTTATAGAAGAAACCTTGTTAACATCTGGTAATTTAGCTTATATGTAGTTTGATTTAAACATTGCAAGAGTTTATATCGCTTATCACTCAAGAGAGTGTTTTTGCTTTTTTATTGCTTTTTGCAAGAGTTCTATCTTTTTTAGTGTTTATGCCAATTTTTGGTCATAATGGAGTGCCGCTAACTATTAGAGTGGCTATAGCTTTTTATGTAAGTCTTGTTTTGTATCCATTAGTGGATAGCTCAGTTGTTAATATAAATAATTTTAATGAAAACTTATTTTTTTTAGCATTAGTTAGTGAAATAACATTGGGATTAGTTGCTTCTTTGTTTTTTCAGATAGTTTTTGCTGCTGTTGAGATTGTTGGAGATTTAATAGGTTTTGCTACAACTTTAACAATGGCAAATATATTTGACCCAACAACAAATACCAATCAAGGTGTAATCTCTAAGCTTTTATATATGATAGCTGCTCTTGTATATTTTCAAACAGGAATGTATAAAATAACCATACTATTACTTGCTTCATCAGTAGGTGATATTCAAATAGGAAGCTTTAATATTTTTGATTACAATGGAATAGATATTGCAATTAGAGAAATAAAAGCTATGATAGAGTTTGCCTTTGCTTTTGCACTGCCTTTGTTTTTTGTATCTTTTGTATTAGATATTTATTATAGTTATGGCACCAAATCTATGCAAAGTTTTTCGCCTTTTGTTTTAACATTTCAGATTAAGTTCGCATTAGTATTTGCATTTTTAATTTTTGGTATGCAAATTTTTATTTCAAATTTTGTAAATTATTTTTTTAATAAATTTGGGTAGAGTAAATTTTTGAATAAGTTTAGATAAAATATCATATGCCAGAAGATGAAAAAACCGAAGAACCAACACCGAAGAAATTAGAAAAAGCTAGAGCCGAGGGCAATGTTGCTAAGTCTATGGAAGTTAGCGGAGCTAGTGTTTTGTTATCGGGTAGTATATATCTTTTATTTTTTTCTAATTATTTAATAGAGCAAATTAAAGTTATTATGCTTTATGCTTTTTCTTATGTATATAGCAATGATATACCATTTTTTAGTGTTATAAAAAAAGTAATAGGACTATCATTAGAGGCATTAGTGCCAATTCTAAGTATTATTATTGTTATTGCTATTATTTCTAATTTAGCACAATTTGGTTTTATCACTGCTCCTTTGAGTATTAAGTTTGAAAAAATAGACCCAATAGCTGGAGCAAAAAATTTATTTTCATTCAAAAAAGTTTTGGAATATTTAAAATTAAGTGCTAAGTTATTTATTATTTTTGTTGTAATGTGTATTTTATTTGTAGTAAATTATGATTTTATTTTGTCTATGATGAACTCGTCATTAAAAATTGCATTAGAAGATATATTTTTACTTTTAGTGTATTTTTTATTTACTGCTTTGCTGATTATTGCTATTTTTGCTTTGATAGATTTTTATTTTATAAGATATTACTATATGCAAAAACAAAAGATGAGCAAACAAGAAATTAAAGATGAATATAAACAAAGCGAGGGTGACCCTTTAGTCAAACAAAGAGTAAGAAAAATACAAGCACAATTGGCACAATCTTCTATTTTGGCAAATACCAAAAATGCAGATGTTGTTGTAACAAACCCTACTCATTATTCTATTGCTTTAAGATATAATAAAGGTGATGAAGCTCCTATAGTGGTTGCAAAAGGAGTCAATTTAATAGCTCTTAAAATGAGAGAAATAGCAAGTGAATACGATATACCAATAATCCCAAACCCACCATTAGCTAGGGCATTATATGAGCAAGTAGATCAAGATGTAATGATACCGCAAGATTTTTTTGCTTTAGTGGGAGCAATTTTTAGGGAAGTAGATGAGATAAATACAAAAAAAGGCAAAAAAAGTAGATGGAGATAATATGTTTATAAAATTAATTGTTTATATTTGTATATTTCTATTCTCTTTCTTGTATGCAAAAAAAGATTTTTATTATAATTATGTAGATAATAATAATGAACAAATATCTAATATAATTAGCTCTCAAGCTAATTATGGTGCTATTTTATTAGATGAAGTGCAAAAAGATATTGATAATAATAAAATATTAGATGCAAGAGCAAAAATAATAGATTTTAGGGCAAACAATAAAATTAAAGCTCTAATCCCAAGAGGAGAATATTTGTATGCTCTAATTGCATATAAACAAAAAGACCCATATACAATTGGTGAATCTATCAACCAATTAAATTCATTGATAAGTCGTTCGTTGATTAAAAATAAAGAGCTTTTAAAGGTTATGTATTTACTATCGCAATTAAATATGTTCGCTAATAATGAACAACAAGCTATTTATTGGGCAAAAAATATTTTTAGAACATTTGATTCTAAACAGGCACATATAAAAGGATATGAAGCAATATCTAAAATATATTATAAGCAAAAAAAGCATAAATATGCCATAAAAATATTAAAAAAAGCCATAACTAAATTAAAAGATGATAATAATTCAGTTGTTTTATTGCATGAGATTTATTTGCATCTTATGGCGGCTAATAGAATTACAGATGCAACCAAAGTTGCTAAGAATATCATAAGTAATTATTTAGAATATTATAAAGATGACATAATGAAAATACAAGATATTGTTAGTAGTCTTAGAAAAAATGGCAATAAACAAGAGGCAGTTGAGTTTTTGCAATCTTTGTTAGATGAAGATATGCCAAAAGAACAGTTAGATTATATTCGTTTTGAGTTAGCAAATACATATATGGCAATAAATACAAAAGATGATGCTTTTAGATTAAAAGCAAAAAAGCTTTATGAGCAAATTATGATAGGGGTTAAAAAAAATAGATTCTATAAAATGTCTAAATTAAGAAGAGATGAAGTTCTTATGCGAGAGGATAAACTAAGCACTAAAGAATTTTATAAAAGATATGTCGCTTATGAATTTCATAGGCAAAAAGCATTAGTTCAAGAGCTTATACTTGCATTAAGAGAAAATAATTATGATTTGTTGCTTAAAAAGCGATATATGGAATTAGACGATAGGATTTTTGAAAATTATGGATATAAATCCAAAGAGTCATTTTATAGCTTAGTTCATCATGATATGGTAGTATATGCCATAGAAAATAAGCAATGCTCAAAATTATCAACTTATACAAATATAATCAATAAACAATTACTCACTCAAGTAATTAACGATGAACAATATGCACCAATATACATAAATTGCATATTGCAAACCCCAAGTGTTAAAACATATCTTACTCTAAAGAAGGCATTAAAAAATTCAAAAGATGCAAATATAATGTTTTTTATAGAACAATTAGCAATCAAATTGGGCAAATATAATGAAGCATATGT
>CAZXTK010000070.1:0-4728 GCA_964643665.1 uncultured Campylobacterales bacterium | reverse complement strand
TTGCATAATTAGCAATAGCAATTATTTGGCAATCGCAAAAACCACTTTTTTCAAAATCTATTTTATTGTCATTTATCAATTTATCAAAATTAGTAATAATCAATTTATTATGTTTTTTAAGCATTCTACAAACTTCATTATCATCTGCACCATCAACACACATAAGCTTATCATAAACATTTCTAACTATATCAAGTTTTCCGATATAAGCTTCTCCTACAACTAAAGATGTTACAAATAAGTTTTTAGTTAGTTCAAGGTGCTTTATGATCTTATTAACTTTTTTGTTATTGGACATAAAATAAGCAGTTGGCTTCAAGTGTGACCTTTTTTATGTATATAGAATATTATACTTAATTTTAGACCAACTAAGTGGTTATTTTTTAACCACAATAATTTTTAGATATAATACACAAAAGGGTAGGTATGTTAGAGGCTATTTTGATATTTTTTTGTATGTTTTTTAGTATGTGGTGTTTATATTTGATATTTTATTTATTCAATAAACCATTATTTGACAATAAACATATCATAATCAATCTATGTATTATTCTTGTATCTTTTATCGCATCGTTTAGTTATTTTTTTGTAGATAAGAACCTATCTTATTATTTTCACAATACTCTTTTGCTTTATCCTGCACTCAAGCAAGCAATTAAGCTATTTACCGAAATTGGGCATTTTTATGGCACATTGGTAATTGTATGTTTGTATTTGTCTTTTGAGCGATTTTATTTCAATATTAGTGTAGATGATATAAAAGCAAAAGCCATTGCATTATTAAAAGCTCTCATACTAAGTGGTATTTTTGTTAATATTTTAAAATCAATCTACGGCAGAGCTCGACCAATAGAGCTATTTAATAATAATAATTATGATTTTTATCCACTTCAAACTATCAATCTAATAGAGTCATTTTTTAAAACAAGCACCACAGATGTGGATAATATAATCATTCATAATGGATACGCATTTGCATCGTTTCCAAGCGGGCATTCTATATCTGCATTGGTTATTTTTAGTTTTTTAGCATTTGCATACAAAAAATATTCAATATTCTTTTTTTCATTTGGTTTGAGTGTGGCATTTAGTAGGGTTATGCTCACTCAGCATTTTTTGAGCGATGTTTTAATTGGTTCTTTGCTTGGTTTTGGCTTTGCTTATTATTTTTTTCACACTATAGAACAAAGAAAAGTGAAATAGAATTAATTTAATGTTTTTAAGTTATAATTTAATTACAAAACCACATAATAAGGGGATTTTATGTTAGAGATTAGATGGCATGCAAGAGCAGGACAAGGCGCAGTAACAGGTGCAAAAGGTTTGGGTAGCATAGTTGCAAATAGAGGCAAAGATGTTCAAAGTTTTGCTTTTTATGGTTCTGCAAAAAGAGGTGCAGCTATGACTGCTTATAATAGAATTGACGATAAAGTTATTGTAGATAATTCAAAGCATATGACCCCTGATTATGTTTTGGTATTAGATCCAGGTATTGTTTTTAGCAGCGATTTTACAAAAAACACAAAAGATACAACTAAATTTATTATAACTTCACATCTTAGCAAAGATGAAGTTTTAGACAAACTACCAAACCTAAAAGACAAACAAGACAGACTATATGTGTTAGATTGTTTTGCTATTGCAAAAGCAACTATAAAAAAACCAATACCAAATACACCAATGTTAGGCGCATTTATTAAGGTATCATCTATGTTTGAGCTTGAAGAGTTTCAAGATGAAATGAAAGCAATTTTAAAAAAATTACCACAAGAAATTATAGATGCAAATATGATTGCTATCAAACAAGCTTATGAGCAAGTTAGTTAGATAGAGTTATGCAAAAAGGATAGAAAATGGCAAAAGAAAGAGAAAAAATCCAAAGAGAAGTTCCTAAATTAGGCGGACATTCAAAACCAGCGCTAATCAATCAAGGTTGGGATGAGGTTGAAGCTGGTGCAGTTGTGCATACATTTGAGCCAAACATAGAAGATACGGTAAATGTGCAAGTAGAAGATAGATCATATTCTCCAACAAGCTCTATGAATAAATATGTAGGCGATTGGCGAAGTGTTAAGCCTGTATATAACTCTAATATTTGTATAGATTGTCAAAATTGCTGGGTTTATTGCCCAGATAGCTCTATCATATCAAGAGAGCAAAGAATGCAAGGGATTGATTATAATCATTGTAAAGGCTGTGGTATATGTGCTGATGTTTGCCCTACAAATCCTAAATCGCTTGTGATGTTTGAAGAAGTGACTACCATAGAAGAAGCCATAAACAAATGGCCACAAAAAGAAAAAAGAGCAAAAAAATAATTAAGCAAAAGCAAAAAAGAGGTTACAATGAATAAAAAAGAAATGAAATTAAACGAAATAGAAGTTTGGGATGGAAACACTTGTAATGCACAAGCTCTTAGACAAGTTGGTGTGGATGTTTTAAGCGCATATCCTATTACTCCATCAACCGGAACAGTAGAGGGTTTTACTACTTTGCATGCTAATGGTTATGTAGATGGTGATATTATTATGGTTGAGAGTGAGCATGCTGCGATGAGTGGATGTATTGGTGCTGCTGCTGCTGGTGCAAGAACTGCAACTGCTACTTCTTCACAAGGTTTAGCGCTTATGATAGAAACTCTTTATCAATGCTCAGGAATGAGGCTTCCTGTTGTTCTTTGTCTGGTTACTCGTGCATTAGCTTCTCCACTAAATGTAAATGGTGACCACTCAGATTTATATTTAACAAGAGATTGTGGATGGGTTAGCATATATGGCAAATCGCCACAAGAGGTTTATGATATGTGTATATGTGCCTTTAAAATAGGTGAGCACAAAGATGTTAGATTGCCAGTTATATCTGCTCAAGATGGATTTTTCACTTCTCATACAGCACAAAATGTGAGACCACTAAGCGACAAACAAGTTGCTGATTTTGTGGGCGTCCCTACAATGGTAAATTCTTTATTAGACTTTAAAAACCCTGTAACTTATGGTGTCCAAACAGAAGAAGATTGGCATTTTGAGCATAAAGCAAAACAGCATAATGCTCTTATGAATAGCAAAAAAGTAATCAAAGAAGTTTTTGAAGAATTTGCAAAAATAAGTGGTAGAAAATACAATATAGTAGAAACTTACAATATGGACAACGCAGATGTTGTTCTTGTATGTATTGGCTCATTGTTTAATACTTCAAAAGTAGTTGTAGATAGATTAAAAAAAGAAGGCATAGAAGTAGGGCTTGTTACTCCAAGAGTGTTTAGACCATTCCCATTAGAGGAGCTATGCGAAGCATTACAAAATGCAAAAATTATTGTATGTTTAGACAAATCATCCCCAGGTGGTAGTGTTGGGGCGCTATATAACGAGATAGCAGGAGCGCTTTTTAACTCTAAATCAAAAGCAATACTAAAAGACATTATTTGTGGGCTTGGTGGTAGAGATATTACATTGCAAGATATAGAAAATGTATGCAAAGAAGCTATGAAAGATTACAAAGAAAACAACATTAACCCTCTACAATCATTTATTGGAGTTAGAGGACCAAAATTAGAGTTTTATAACATAAAGGATGCAAAATGAGTGATATCAATTTAAAAGCACAAGAGAGTGCTCAAAAACAAATAAAAAACCTAAAAACTTTCTCAACCACAGCAGAGAGATTTGAAGGTTCTCATATTTTATGCCCAGGTTGTGCACATTCTATTATTATTAGAGAAGTTTTAAATGCCACAAATGATGAGCTTGTAATAGCTTCAAGCACTGGTTGTTTGGAAGTTTGCACCGCAATTTACCCACATACCTCTTGGGATTGTTCTTGGATTCATATTGGGTTTGAAAACGGCTCAACTGCTATTGCAGGCGCTCAAGTAGCGCATGATGTTTTAAGAAAAAAAGGCAGAATAGACGCAAGTAAAAAACCACCAAAATTTGTAGCATTTGGTGGAGATGGTGCTACTTATGATATTGGGTTTCAGTGGATAAGTGGTTGTTTTGAGCGTGGACATGATATGATGTATGTATGTTTAGACAACGAAGTATATGCCAATACTGGTGGTCAAAAAAGTGGCTCTACCCCACTTGGAGCATCTACAAAAACAGCACCAGCAGGAAGCGAGTCTTTTGGTAAAAAATACAAGAAAAAAGACATAGTATCTATTTTTGCAGCTCATAATGCTCCGTATGTTGCACAAGTTGCGCCAAACAAATGGAAGGATATGGTCGCTAAAATCCAAAAAGGCTATGCAACAAAAGGTCCTGTGTTTATAAATGCAATGAGCCCTTGTACTACTGAGTGGAGATTCCCTTCTAATAAAACAATAGAAATAGCAGATTTAGCTACTGATTCTTTGGTTTTTCCATTGTTTGAGATCATTGACAATAGAGAGCTTAATATTACTTATAGACCAAGAAAGGTGATACCTGTTAGAGATTATTTGGGAGTTCAACAACGATTTAAACATTTGTTTAAAAAAGAAAATGAACATATTATTGAGCAGTTTCAAAAAGAAGTAGATGAGAGATGGGAATATTTACAAAGAAGAGAGGAAGCTAGGATATAATTCTGTTTCTTTTTATATTGTATATGCAATTTTTTCTTTATATTCTTTTTTAATTTTGTTCATCCTTCTTTTTCTTTGTTCGCTTTGCTCACTTAGAAAGAAGTCTGTTTTATTTTCTCACACCTCTTGTCTTCGCCACTTCGTTTGCTCTAAAAGAAGTATATTTT
>CAZXTK010000069.1:0-4796 GCA_964643665.1 uncultured Campylobacterales bacterium | reverse complement strand
ACTAAAATTACAACAATATTTCTCAGCAACAAGGGTGCAGTATATCTCAGCTTCACAATATAATATATGAGCAGGTGTATAAAATATATCTTTACCAAACTGCTTACATATCACTGACCAACCATAAGGGCAACTTTGGCTTATAGATAAATTCGCCTTATGTATTTAAGCCCTGCTAATTTGCACAAAAAGAGTTTTTAAGTTTAATAATGCCTTTTATTAGAAAAAGTTTAAATTTAGTCAAATAAAACATCATAATTTGTTGTATAAACTAATAATTTTTGCTAATATATAAAATGATTTTTACGATAATACACAACCACCAAATAGTTAGTTTTAATTAATGAAAATCAATATAAAAACACCGATAAACAACTATGATGTTATTATTGATTCATTACAAAATGCTAATTTAAAGTTTAATTCAAAAGTTTTTATTCTCACAAACAAAACAATAGAAAAACTCCACATATTTTATCTTTTATCAAAAATAAGCCTAAGCGATAATCTAAGCTCAAAAGATATTATCGTATATGCCATAGAAGATGGCGAATGCTACAAAAATATGGACACTGCATTAGAGATATTAGATGAGTGCTTTAAAAACAAATTAGATAGAAATAGCATTTTTATTTGTTTTGGAGGGGGTGTTGTTAGTGATATTGGTGGTTTTTGTGCAAGCATATATCAAAGAGGGGTTAAGTTTTTAAACATTCCAACTACGCTTTTAAGCTGTATTGATGCAAGTGTTGGTGGCAAAACAGGTATCAATAATAAATTTGGCAAAAATTTAATAGGTAGCTTTTATCAGCCAAGTAATGTGTATATAGATTTGCATTTTTTAAGCACATTAGATAAAACGCATTTTAATTGTGCAATGAGCGAGGCTATCAAGATGGCAGTTTGTTTTGATGATGAGTATTTTGAATTTTTAAACAAACAAGACAAAACCACATTACAAGATAGCGATGTTTTAGCTAAAGTTGTAGCAAAAAGCGTAGAGATTAAAGCTATGGTTGTAAATGAAGATGAAAAAGAAAAAGGCATAAGAGCTAAGCTAAACTATGGTCATACATTTGGGCATGTTATAGAAAAACAATGCAATTATGAGGGTATGATCCACTCCCAAGCTGTTGGTATTGGTATGGTTATGGCAAATTCCCTTTCAAACAAATTAGGAATGCTAAGCGATGATGAGTGTGACAAGGTAGAAAATTTGCTTAAAAAATTTGATATTCCAACTACATATAATGTGCAAGATGCAGATGCGTTTTATGATGAGTTTATTATGGATAAAAAAACAAAAAACAACAAAATCAATTTTATACTACCTACTAAAATCGGAGATGGCGTAGTCAAAGATGATGTGCCAAAAGATGTAGTTTTAGAAGTTTTAAATACTTTTAGCCAAAAGGGCAGTAATGAATAATTCTTTTGTGTGCAAGTTTTGTTTATTTGTTTTTGCCTACGGAGTGTTGGCGTTTAATGCATCATATGCGTTGGAGTCTAACAATAAATACTCATCACAATATAGTGAGAATTATAAAAAACTATCAAAACAAGAAAAAATAAAACAAATAAAGCAAAACATTGCACTTTTAGAAAAAGAATTAAATGATAACAGATGGGTAAATAGATATAATAACTACATCACCTACAAACAAGTTGAAGCAACATTAGAAAAGCTAATCAAAAAACAAAAAAGATATTCAAGATGGAGGGGCGAGAAATACAAAGAGCTCTCATATAGACTTCTAAACACTATCAAAGTTAAGAAAAACGAGTTAGAGCTTCTAAGTGAGTATCAAAACTCACCAATTGGTTCTCTCATAAAACCAGCAAAAATAAAACCATTAGATAAAATCACAAGCCCTTTTGGTATTGTCTCAGGGCTATCTTATATATCAGAGCTAAAGAAAAACAGAGATGCTTATTCTGAGATTCACTACGAGCTAGTAGATACGGTTGAGATATTAAAAAACGAATCAAGCCAATACAAAGAGTATGCAAAATTAAGCCTAAATAAAACAATCATAGAGAAAAATGAGTTCACAAAAAGAAGAGTTAAAGATTTTGAATCAATTGTGCAAATTATATCAACCACTGATAAAGTATATTCAAAAAGAGTAGAACAACTTATTGCAGATATACAAAGCGCAATTGCTGAACAAATACAAAAAGCTACATTTATTTCTTTAATTATTGGTTTAATTATTGTTTTATCTTTTGTTATAAAGCGATTATTTTTAATCTATATGAATGATAGAGATAGAGTGCTAAGCTCAAATAAGGTTGTAAATTTTTTAACAATTATTTTATGTGTTTTTATTATTTTAGTCTCTTATATATCTAATGCCTCATATCTTGTTACATTTTTAGGTTTTGCATCGGCTGGTATTGCTATTGCGCTTAAAGACTGGTTTATGTCCATATTTGGATGGATGGTTATTGTAAGTAGTGGCTCCATACATGTAGGAGATAGAATAAAGGTTCAAAAAAATGGCATAGAAGTAGTAGGCGATGTTATAGATATATCAATGTTTAAAATATCTATAAGAGAAGATGTTACATATACGAGTTATACAAAAAACAGAAGAGCAGGGAGAGTGTTTTTTATACCAAATAACTATATTTTTACAGATACTATTGCAAACTATACCTTTGATAGCCTAACTACGGTGTGGGATGGTATAGATTTTTATTTAACTTTTGAATGCAATATAGATAGGGCAAAAGAGATTGTAAAAGAGATTGTAAAAGAGCATACACGGGGCTATACAAATATTGCTAATCACAATATAGCAATGTTGCAAAAAAACTATATAGTTAGAAATGCGAGTGTGGAGCCTAGAATATTTACCTTTGTAGAGCCATATGGTGTTTGTTTGAGTGTATGGTATCAAACTAGCTCTTATGCCACATTGCCTCTTAGAAGCACTCTTAGTATGGAGATTTTAAAAGCTCTCAAAGCCGATAAAGATGTGGTTATAGCTTATCCTACGCAAGTTTTAAAGGTAGATAGAAGCAAAATAGATGAAGCAGAAGCTCTATTGCCTGGAACTTCTCAGGGAATGTTTGATGGCCCTCAAAGCTAATGGCATTTTGCAATACAATTATTTAAGTTAGCTTAAAGATGAGTGGAAAATATGCTAAAAACATAAAAGATTATACAATATGTATAAAAAAAATAAATCTATGGTAGAATTATTTCAAATACAAAACAAGGTTTATAGTGGTTGTAAATAATTTTTATCGTCAAATAACAAAGAGCGGGATATTTTATTTTTATGTTAATTGTGTATTTTTCTCAACTGTTATTTTTTTTGCTGTCAATGATAATTTATTTACAGTAGAAGAAGTTTTGTTTGGTATTATAGCAGCTACTTTAATTGCAAGAGGGGTGTCTAATATTTTATGCGCCTTAGGTGTATACACTGTTGATTTAAAAACATATCAAAATAAATTAGAAAGTAGGCTAAAAGAACAACAAGCTGCTATGGCTTTAACCGATATAAAATATAAAAATAAATCTGTTGATTATGAAGATAATAAAGATGAGAAAAACGAGCAAGATGATAGAAACAAACAATTACAAAATAAGGTTGCATAATGACAATAAATAATGTTTCTAATTCGCAAATAGCTAATGATTTATTGCAAAATACTATTGTAAATAAATCTTCAAGCGATATTAGTGCAAGTAATTCTAATAATAAAAGTTTTGCTGATTACTTAGCGAATGCTATTGATGAGGTTAATACAGACCAAGTTAAAGCATATGATGCAATGAGAGATATTGCACTCAATAAAACCGATAATTTGCAAGAAGCAGTTCAAAAAATATCCGAAGCAGAGCTTAGCTTGAAATTAGCATTAGAAGTTCAAAGTAAAGCAATTGGCGCATATAAAGAGATTATGCGAATACAAGTTTAGGAGTATGGTGTAATGAATTTATTTAGTGGATATGATATTGCAACTTCGGGTATGAATGCCCAAAGAACTAGGATAAATATTGTAAGTGCAAATATAGCAAATGCAAAAACTACTCACTCACAAAATGGTGGACCATATATTAAACAAAATGTTACTTTTGCTGAAATCATTGATAATGCAAAGGTTATTCCTGATAGGTTGGCTATGCTTGAACAAAAGTGGAAAAAACTCAACAAAGGAGTTGATGTTGTTAATTACCAATTAAAAGGTGTTAAAATTAACTCTATAAACGACAGCAAAGATCCATCTGTATTGAGATATGAGCCAAATCATCCAGATGCAAATAAACAAGGATATGTTGCATATCCTAATATTAATCCTGTTGTAGAAATGGTTGATTTAATAGAGTCTATGAGAGCTTATGATTCAAATGTGGCTTCTTTTAAAACACAAAAACAATTAGATACAACAACATTAGATATTTTAAAGGCATAATAATTGAATAGTGTATTATCAAATAATTTAGTTTTTACTCCTAAGGCTAAAACAAATGCTATAATAAACAAGCAAGATAATGCTAATAGTGCATTATCCTTTGATAGTATATTAAAAGATGCCTCTTTAAATATGCAAAATAATGTTGGCACCAATTTAGAAAATAACAATGCTAACGATGCCAACAATGTAAATAAAAAACAAATAGCTATTAATATCAAAGAAGCAAAAAAGTTAAAAGATATAAGTATAGTTGATGGAGTTATTGGGGGTGTTTTAAATCAAAATTATCAAACCGCCCCTGAGAATAATGACAATAATTTAGATACTTCAAACACCAACCCATCTGCTAAAACAACCCAAGCTAA
>CAZXTK010000068.1:0-4889 GCA_964643665.1 uncultured Campylobacterales bacterium | reverse complement strand
CATAGGCATACATAATCATAAATATAAAAATATCTAAATTTTTATCTTTGTTTTCATCTTTGTTTTTACAAATCTTAGGGATTATAAAATAGCTTTTATCATCAATAGATAAAAAACCACAATAGTTATTTGCTCTTATGTATTTAAAATCAGATCTAAAAAAGCCATGCAAAGAAGGCGTATTGTTTATTGCCTCTTTTAATTTCTCATCTGTTATAGATTCGTTTTCATATATTTTAAGCATCATCACCTTAATTGTTTAAGATGATATATCATTAAAGCTTAAACATTCCAACTAAACATTAAACTTAAAATGCATAATATCGCCATCTTTAACCTGATACTCTTTGCCCTCAAGTCGCATTTTTCCAGCGTTTTTCGCGCCCTCTTCTCCACCATATTTTATAAAATCTTCATAGGCAATAACTTCTGCTTTGATAAAGCCTTTTTTAAAATCATTATGAATGGCAGCCGCAGCATCTGGTGCGAGTGCGTTTTTTTTGATAGTCCAGCTTCTAACCTCAACAACCCCAGCAGTAAAATAAGAGCAAAGCCCGAGCTTATCAAAACAAGCAGAGATAATAACATCTAAGCTTGATTCTTTTATGCCATAATCGTTTAATATCTCCATACTCTCTTCATCATCAAGACCTATTAGCTCTTCTTCTATTTTTGCACAAAAGCTAACAACTTGCGCATTTTGTTTCTTGGCAAATTCTTTTAGCTCTTTTACATATTTGTTATCTTCGCATCCTAAATCATCCTCGCCTATATTTGCACCAAAAATCACTTCTTTTGCAGATAGCAATCTAAGCTCTTTTATTAGCTCACTTATTGCCTCATCGTCCAAATCATCAAAAACTCTTACAGGCTCTCCTGCTTCTAAATGCTCTTTTAGCTTGTTTGCGCCTTCTAATTTATCTTTTGCGCTATTGTCAAATTTTGCCTCTTTTTGTAGTTTTACAATCTTTTTTTCTAACTGCTCCAAATCTGCAAATATAAGCTCTGTATCTATGGTAGATATATCTCTTAGCACATCTACGCTTCCATCTACATGTATAATATCATCATCATCAAAACATCTAACAATATGAAGCAAAACTTCTACTTCTCTAATGTTTGATAAAAACTTATTGCCAAGCCCCTCACCTTTTGAGGCACCTTTTACAAGCCCTGCAATATCTACAAACTCTATATTTGAGTATTGTATTTTTTGCGGATTAACTATCTTAGCAAGCTCTTCTAACCTTTTGTCTTTTAGTGGCACGATGGCTTTGTTTGGCTCTATGGTGCAAAATGCATAATTGTCGCTTTGTGCATTTTGTGCTTTTACGAGTGCGTTAAAAGTTGAGCTTTTGCCTACATTTGGTAATCCTAATAAACCTACTGATAATGTCATTTTATAGCCTTTTGATTTTGTTAATATTTATTGATAGTTTATGAATTATAGCAAAATCATTTAAGCTATTTAAACCATTTAGATATTGCAATCTGTAATTTATGTGGCACTTTGCATAACACTTGCGCAATAATATCGCTATCATCTACCCAGCCAAACTCTCTGCTATCTATTGAATTGATTTTATCTAAGCCTATTACATAATATTGCACTCTGCCATTGTGCGTTACTTTTGTTTGTGATATTTGCTTAATCATAGGCAATTTATAGCCCTTAATAGCAAACACCACAAAACTACCTTTTTTTATAAAGGTTGTAATTGTTGTGCAAATAACATATTCTTTGTCTTTGAATTTAGGGTATAAGCTAACACCTGTTATTTGATAAATTTTAAATGAAAAGAATTGAAATATGTTAAGCAAAGAGTTGCTCTATGTATTGTGGTGCGTAGCTTTATAGCCACGCAAAGAGGGTTTAGATATCAGCTACTACTATTTCTTCGTTAGGAGCGTAAGGAGCTTTGATTCTTTTTGTTTTCATTTCTTTAATAGCAAAGAAAATTTCAGCAAATTTATTAATCTCTTCTAAAAGCATCATAGCTTTTTGTCTTGAAACTTGTTGTTTAGCTACACCGCCTAACATCATAATGTTGTGAGTTATTTGGTGAATCTCTGGGTGTTTTTCTACATGTGGTGGTTTGATAAAATCTCCCCAAATAATTCTAATTTCTTCTTTTAATTTAATAGCTTCGCTTTCTTTTATAGCAATATATCTACTCATAGAGTTCATAGCCGCTACATCTGTTGCATTAGTTGCTTGTTGTGCTTCTATTAAATCTATCATTCTTATCACACTTAGAGCTGCCATTTGAGCAATGTATGGGTCGTATATTCCACAAGGAACATCACAATGTGCGCTTACTTGCTCTATTTTGTTATTGTTTGTTGTTTTCATTATTCATCCTTTTTATATGTTAATGTATTACAATTATACCATTTATAACTAAAAGAATACTTATTTTATCTTTAATTGTGCAAGCGGTAGCATTACGCTATCTCTGCTTTTATACTCAGGGTGTGGTAGTTTTAGCTTTTTGGTATTTATTTTTATATGTTTTTTAGCATTTGCTTTTGTGTAAAAAATAATATCAATATCCAAACTTCGTGGTGCATTTGCAAAACTTCTAACTCTTTTAAACCTACTCTCATACCTTAAAAATGCTCTTAATGCTTGATGTGGCGAGAGTGAAGTTTTTACAATTATAATAGAGTTTAAAAAGTCATCTTGTTTTGTGTAACCAAATGCAGGGTTTTGCAATATGGCAGATGTTTTTACAACACTAAACCTGCAATCTTTAAAAAGAGCTTTAAATAAAAGTTTAAAATACAGCTTAGTTTTAGGGTAGTTGCCACCAATGCCTATTGTGACAGTATGGCAATTAGCATTTAAAAAATATTTGCCTTGTGGCGATAGGGTTTTGGCTTTTAAACTATATGGATAATTGCCACCAAAATACCATATTAGCTTGTTTGTTATTGCTTTTTTCATTATCTCCCTTTTTGATCATTTTATAAAAATTCTAAAATAAAAACAACATTTATGATAAAATCGCAAAATGAATGCAACCTTTTTTACTATTTATATTTATACGCAAAGAAGCCATAAGTGTTAGCAGATTTTTATGCCTATTTAAAACAACTAAAAAGCAATAAAAGAACCTACAACACATATATAGTAATAGTTAGCGATGACACTCAGGCAAAAGAGCTTGAACAAGTTAGCTCATTTTTAGGGTTTAATGCTTTTAGGCTAAAAGATTTTAGATGCGAATTTGGCGAGGATATAAACGCTTATCATAGTGAGTTTATGCAATTATTGCAAGATCTAAAAGCCTACTATGAGTGCGCAAAATCAAATAAGGTTTTGATAACCCCCATTAGAACTATGGCGCTTAAAATGCCAGATAAAAAATACTTTAAAACAAAAACAATACAATACGCAAGCACTCTAAAAATAGATGAGTTTAAAACACTTCTTCTTCATTGGGGATATTATTTTGTAGATATTGTTCAAGATAATGGCGAAGTTAGTTTTAGGGGTGATATTATAGATATCGCGTCGCAAAATTCTGATGTGGCATATAGAATATCTTTGTTTGGCGATGAAGTTGAGAGTATAAGAGAGTTTGACATCATAAGCCAAAAATCAAAAAAAGAAGAGCTTGAGAGTATTAGTATATCACCTGCGTTTTTAAGCCTGCAAGAAGATGAATACAAAGAGCTTGAAAAAAGCATTCAAAATGACACAAGCAATGTGTTTGTAAAAGATATAAACTCTATTGGTTTTTGGCATCTAAAAGATACAAAATTTTTGCACCAAATATCAGATACAACCACTATTATAACACCAAATGCACTAAGTGAGATAGATGAAGTTTATATAAACTCAAATAATAAATTAGAGCAAACAACAATGCAAAGCTTTGAGGTGCTAAAAAAGCAAAATACCTACAAGCAAATTGTTTTTAAAGACAATGCAAGCGATATTATCACTCTTAGCAAAAACAAAAAAATATCAATAATTAGCACAAATGAGAACAAAATAAGACATTATGGAATAAATATAAACAATACTAACCTAAACTTTGTGTATGAGCCTTTTACTTTTAGCCTAAATAGTCCTGATGAGCTTATACTTAGCCTAAACCAAAAAATAAAACAAAAATCATCACATAAGAAAAAAAGCAATATGAGGTTAGATGAGCTTGTTATTGGTGAGTATGTGGTGCATGATGTATATGGTATTGGTATTTTTAATGGCATAAAACAAATCAAAATTTTAGGTGCCATAAAAGACTGCATAGAAGTGCTATATCAAAATGAAGACAAACTATTATTGCCTGTTTTGAACCTTAATTTATTGGAGAGATATGTTGTAGATGGCGGGATTAAACCAACACTTGATAATCTTGGAAAACAGTCGTTTGAGCGTGCTAAAAACAAAGCAAAAGACAAAATATTTGCAATAGCAAACGAGCTTATGGCACTACAAGCAAAAAGAGAGCTTGCAAAAGGCATACCTATTAAAACCGATTTTGAAGAGCTAAAACTCTTAGCGCATAATTTAGGTTTTAACTACACGATAGATCAGCAAAAAAGCATAGATGATATTTTTAATGATTTTAAAAGTGGCTATATTATGGATAGGCTCATTAGTGGAGATGTGGGCTTTGGCAAAACCGAAGTAGCGCTAAATGCTATTTTGGCAGTGGCTCTTAGTGGGTATCAGTCTTTGTTTTTGGTGCCTACATCATTGCTTTGTAATCAGCATTTTGCAAGTTTGAAAGGCAGATTAGAAGAATTTAATATCAAAATAGAAAAACTAAACTCAAACAATACAAAAAAACAAGCAGATGAGATTAAAAAGCGATATGTAAATGGAGATATAGATGTATTAGTAGGCACTCATTCGCTACTAAACATTCCTTATT
>CAZXTK010000067.1:0-4914 GCA_964643665.1 uncultured Campylobacterales bacterium | reverse complement strand
ATAAAATCAAAAAAACAGTTGCAAAAAAAGCTAAACATTATGCAAAATAATACAAATATTAAGTTTGCGTGCTTTAATGATAACCCAGGTCTAAGCGATGATGAGTTTGAAGCAGTAAAAGAAAGATTAAATAAATACTTAGATGGTCTATTTCCAAACAAAGCAAGTTTTGAGATAAGTTGCAAATAGGCTAAGAGAGCCTATTTAATTGATGAATTTTGTTAGATTTATCTTCTTTTTTTCTCTCTGATCATCGATCTAAGTGCATTTAGCTTGATAAACCCTTGTGCATCTTTTTGATCATACACATCATCTTGCTCAAATGTAGAATGCTCCTGAGAATACAGGCTTTTAGCGCTCCTTCTCCCTACAACATCTATGTTGCCTTTATATAGTTTTAGCCTAACATCTCCTTCGACAAATTTTTGCGTCTTATCAATAGCGCTTTGCATCATCTCTCTCTCAGGCGAAAACCAAAAACCATTATAAATAAGCTTTGCATATTTTGGCATTAGCTCATCTTTAAAATGCGCTTCTTCTCTATCTAAACAAATGCTCTCAATCGCTCTATGTGCTTTTAGCATAATGCTCCCCCCAGGGCTCTCATAACAACCTCTTGCTTTCATTCCTACAAATCTATTCTCAACTATATCAATTCTGCCAATACCGTGCTTGTTGCCATACTCATTTAGCTTTTGTAGTAATTTTGCAGGGCTTAATTGCTCCCCATTTATAGCCACAGGGTCGCCTTGTTTGTAGCTTATTGTTATATACTCACTCTCATCTACTGCATTTTGTGGGCTATTGCTCCACAGCCACATATCCTCTTTTGGCTCATTCATAGGGTCCTCTAAATGCAGACCCTCATACGAGATATGCAACAAGTTAGCATCCATAGAATAAGGGCTAACGATAGGCTTGCCGTTTTCGTCTATATGTTTTGAGTCTATCTCAATGTTATGCTCTTTTGCATATGCGAGTAGCTTTTCTCTTGAATTTAGATCCCATTCTCTCCACGGTGCTATTATTTTGATATCAGGATTAAGCGCTAAATACCCAAGTTCAAAACGCACTTGGTCGTTACCTTTGCCAGTTGCTCCGTGGCTCACTACTCCTGCATTCATTTTGTTTGCAATCTCAATTTGTTTTTTAGCAATAAGTGGTCTTGCAATAGATGTGCCAAGCAAATATTCCCCCTCATAAATCGCATTTGCTCTAAACATAGGAAACACATAATCTCTCACAAACTCTTCTTTGATATCTAATATAAAAATATTCTCTTCCTTAACCCCGCAAGCAATAGCTTTGGCTCTTGCTGGTTCTACTTCTTCGCCTTGTCCTAAATCAGCAGTAAAGGTTATAACCTCTGCATTGTATTCGTTTTGTAGCCATTTTAAAATAACCGAAGTATCCAACCCTCCGCTATAAGCCAACACTACTTTTTGGTTTTGTAGCTCGTTTTTTAATGTATCACTCATTTGGTATCCTTTGTTTGTGTATGTTTTATGTATTTTAACAAATTATAGATATAATCACTAAAACAAACAAAAGGCGATAAATGCAAGATGTATTATTAGAATGGGGCTATGTTATTTTGGCATGGTGGTCTTTTGGTGGTGGAATGTTAGGGCTTATGACTGCTGGTGTGCTTGCTAGTAGTGGTGAGTTTAATATCTATTTGGTAGTTGCGATAGCATTTGTTTTTAACTTTTTGGGGGATTGTTTTTTGTTTTATTTAGCAAGAACCAACCAAGAATATGCCACCAAAGCATTAGAAAAATACAAAGCACAAATTGACTTTGCAAATACTATGATGGACAAATACGGCGTGGTTGCCATTTTTGTACAAAAATACCTTTATGGAATAAAAACTCTAATACCAATTTTAATAGGTCTTAGCAAATACGATGATAAGAGCTTTGTTGTTTATAATTTATTTGCATCATTTCTCTGGGCTGTGGTTGTTGGTAGTGTTGCTTATATGCTGGGCGATGTTGTTTTAGAGCTTGTAGAGCAATACAAATACAAGGCATTGATTGGTTTTGTGCTTGTAGCTGTTGGTATTTGGGCTATATCTAAATACATCACAAGCAAACAAGATATGAAAGGAAAAAATAAATAATGAAGCTTTTAGTAACTGGTGGGGCAGGGTATATAGGCTCTCATATTGTAAAACAACTTTTAGAACAAACAAATCATAAAATACTTATATTAGATAATCTCTCAACAGGACTACCACAAACCATAGAGCAGTTGCAAAATATAGCAAAAATACACTCCAAACAAGACAATCTTGAGTTTGTCAAATGCGATTTATGCGAGTTTGATAGGGTAGAGCAGATAATATCTGAGCATAAATTTGATGGCATTATTCATTTTGCTGCTTCTATTGTGGTGCCAGAGTCTATAAGCTGGCCTGCTAAATATTATATGAACAACACTATAAATACGACCAACCTTATAAAATGCGCAAACGAGCATAATGTTGCTAAGTTTATATTCTCAAGCACGGCAGCAGTGTATGGAGAGCCTTCTGGCGATGTAGATGTTATTGATGAGAGCTTTATGCCAAGCCCTATAAACCCTTATGGGTATTCTAAGCTTATGAGTGAGATTGTGCTAAAAGATGTAGCAAAAGCAAATGCAAATATGAAATATGTGATTTTTAGATATTTTAATGTTGCAGGTGCTGATATGAACTACGAGGGCGATGAGATAGCACCTAGAATCGGGCAAAGCTTTCCAGATGCCACGCATCTTATAAAAATATCTGCCGAGTGTGCTAGTAGCAAAAGAGATAAGGTGGCTATTTTTGGAGATGATTTTAACACACCAGATGGTAGCGGCATAAGAGATTATATTCACATAGAAGACTTAGCCTCAGCTCATATCCAAGCTATTGATTATTTGTCTAACAATCCAAGCGATACTTTTAATTTAGGTTATAGCAAAGGGTATAGCGTAAAAGAAGTTATTAAAACTATGCAAAAAGTTACAAATAATGAGTTTAGCACATATATAGCACCAAGACGAGCGGGTGATCCAGCAAAATTGGTAGCTGATAATTCTAAGGCAATATCAAAAATGGGTTGGGAGGCTAAATATGATGATTTAGCTCTAATATGCAAGAGTGCCTATGCGTGGGAGCAAAAGCTTAGCACTAAATAATTTAAATAAGTAAATAAGTAATTTTGTATCTGCATTAATTTGTGCAAACATATCATCGTGGCAAATGCAAACAAATAGGTTGATTGTATATATTTTTGTTGTTGCTTGTGCTATCTAAGCAAAACAATAAGCCCCTCAGCTCTGCTTAGTATGCTTTGATTTGGAATAAACCCTTCTATATTGCTACCAACTTCAAGCGAGCTTATTATGCTTTTGCCTATTTTGTATCTTGCTTCTTTGCCGTTTTTCATTATTCTAACTGCCCAAATGTTGTGCAAAATCATAGGCTCGTTGTTTTTTATCCCTACATACAGAGTAATATGACCCCTAAGATAAATAAGCGACAAAAACGGCACACCGTATTTTTTTATAATCTCTTTTTTGGCTTTGTTGCTTTTGTGTTTTAGCGATATATATCTGCCATTTTGCTTTTGTGCGTGAGAGTTGCGCTGCATTGGGTAGCCAAATGAGCTCAAAAAATCTTTTGTCAGCGATGAGCAATCCCTACCATTAAGCCCACCCCACCCATAAGGTTCATTTATAAGCTCTTTTATAAGCATCGCTACATTTGTTTCGTTAAAATCAATTGGAAATTTTTTTAAATACTCATTATCATCTATGTATATGAGTTTGGCTTTTTGTGTTTTGTTATCTTTTATTGTGGTTGTAGTTTTATTATCAATTACAGCAAATATAGTGCCCAAATTGACTTTGTTGATTGGCTTATTATTATGTGTAATGCTTAGATTATCTTTTATGGACATTTTAAACTCTTTGTTATTCATAAGAGTGTTAGCTAACCCATCATCTATATATGCAAGATTCTCTACCTTGACCCACCCTACATTATAGGCATTCTCAACAAAAGCCCATTTTTTATTTAAAGATAAATGCGACACTAACACAGGAGTATTTACATAAGCGTTTGATAATTGATTATAATCAAAAGGATACCCCTCGCCAACCAATGAGTCATCTTTGTAGAACGAGCTTGAAGTTGGCAATGCTTTTATTAGTGCATCTTTTATTATAATGGCTCTTTTTTCTATGCTTCCTAATTGCTCCACATTTGCTTCTTTTTGTAAATAATCCCATATAAACTCTGGCACAGTATTTTTGTATTCATAATAAAGAGAATATTTTTTATTTATCAAATAAGCAACATCTGTTTTTCTAGCAGTTGTTTTTTGCAATCCCCATGCTCTAAAATAAGTTGTCAAATAAGCATTTTGTAGTTTTTGTAGTTTTTTATCGCTAATAGTTGTTAAATTATGTATATAAAATTCAAAATTTGTGTCATATTCAAGGCTCACATTTGCAGTTTGTTTGACTTCTTTGGCAAATATATCTACAAATAAGCTAACACTAAGAAATAAAAGCAGTAAATTTTTGAAAATCATTCAAAACTATATCAAATTATCAAGAAATTAGCCCAAAAAATACCACAAAATGTACAAAATGCACAAAAACTCTTGACTTTTAATAAAAACAATTGTATACTTCTCTTTCTCATCAAGTAATTGATAAGAAAAACATATTATTTATTTAGTATGTTTCGTTATTTTTTAAATATCAATGTTAAATATGAAGTTTTTAATTTTAGCAAACCGAATAAGTCCGAGTATAAAAAAACACAAAGAGTTTTAAGCAACTAAGCTTAAAGGTCAAGATTGAAATATCTACAATTTTTATTGGAGAGTTTGATCCTGGCTCAGAGTGAACGCTGGCGGCGTGCTTAACACATGC
>CAZXTK010000066.1:0-4915 GCA_964643665.1 uncultured Campylobacterales bacterium | reverse complement strand
TGATATATTAAGTGAGCAAATGCGAACGAAAAGTATAGCTAAGGCATATTGTAAAAAGATATAAATGCAAGAAAACAAAAACAAAAAAAGTCTATATTTACTCTCATTAGGTTGTTCTAAAAACTTAGTAGATAGCGAAGTAATGCTTGGGGCTTTGGCAAATGATTATGAAGTAAAAGGTGAGCTTAGCGAGGCTGATTTAATTATCATCAACACTTGTGGCTTTATAAACTCTGCAAAAAGCGAGAGCATACAAAATATCTTAGATGCAAGTGTCAATAGAAAAAAAGACTCTATTTTGGTAGTTAGTGGTTGTCTTAGCGAGAGATATCAAGAGCAGTTGCAAGAGGAGTTTAAAAACGAGGTTGATATTTTTACAGGTGTTGGCGATTATGACAAAATAGCCACAATGATAGAGCAAAAGAAATCAGTATTTTCTAATAAAGTTTTTTTACAAAACTCAGACAAAAACACTACTAATCAACAAAGCAGAGTAATATCTAATAGTGCATATCATGCGTATATCAAAATAAGCGAAGGGTGCAATCAATCTTGCGCTTTTTGTGCTATCCCATCTTTTAAGGGTAGGCTAAAAAGCAGAAGTATTGAGAGCATTGTTAGCGAAGTAAAAGACCTGTGCGCTAAGGGGTATTTTGATTTTAGTTTTTTAGCACAAGATTCTAGCTCATTTTTAAAAGACGCAAATAAACAAGATGGGCTAATAGAGCTAATTGAAGCCGTAGATAAAATAGATGAGTTAAAGAGTGCTAGAATATTGTATTTATACCCTAGTAGCACAAACACCAAGCTTGTAGATGCTATTAAAAAGTCTAAAAAATTCCACAATTACTTTGATATGCCACTGCAACACTCATCTGCAAAAGTGTTAAAATCAATGAAAAGAGAGATTATCAACAAAAGAGTGCAAGGCATTATAGATAGCTTTAAACAAGATGACAATAGCTTTTTTAGAAGCACTTTTATTGTTGGTTTTCCAAATGAGAGCAAGCAAGACTTTAAGGAGCTATGCAAATGGGTAAAGAGCTCAAAATTAGATAGAGCAAATGTGTTTAGTTATAGCGATGAAGAAGGCACAAGCGCATATGAGCTTGATAGCTCTTGCAAAATAAAACAAAAAACAATAGACAAAAGAGCAAAAAAATTAGGCAAGATAATAAGCAAACTAACAAGGAAGTCTATGAAAAAACAAATAGGCAAGAGCATTGATATTGTGCTTATTTCAAAAAGCAAACAAAGCGATATGCTTCTTAGTGCAAAGGCTCTTATGTGGGGCGAGGATATTGATGGAGAGATTTTAATCAATGAAATTGATAGCTCTTTTTTCGATAAAGAGGGCAATTTAAATGTAGAGTTTGGGCAAATTTATAGCGCTTATATTAGCTCTATTGCCGGGGATAATTTAATAGCAAAACTTATGCCCAACAAAACTTAGCCCTATCTCTTAGCCCCTTTAATGTAGCCTTCAGCCCTGCACAAACAAATCAGAACAAATTGATAACACTATAAACCAAAAAGCTCATAATCCACGCTACAAGAGTGGTAAATACAAATAAATACCCAAGATATTTATAGCCACCTGCTTCTTTGGCAAACACAATAGATGCTGCAAAACAAGGCAAGTAGATCATACAAAAAACCACAAACGCCATCGCAGTTGCAAAAGGGATGTTTTGTTTTAGTTCATTTAATAGTTTATCTTGACCATGCTCATTATCATCTACATTGTATAAAATACCCAAGGTAGCAACCACTGTTTCTTTTGCTACTAAACCAGTCTCTAATGCTACGGTTAGCTTCCAGTCAAAACCAAGTGGCTCAAAAATGGCTGATGATGCCTTGCCAATTTGCCCCATATAGCTTTGTTCTAATTGTTCGTATTCATTGCTGTTGTTTAATTTTGGATAATTTACCCCAAACCATATAAGCACAGATACCCCAACAATAAAAGTCCCAGCGTTTTTGATATATGCTAATGCTTTGCTCCAAACTATTGTATATATAAGTTTTACGCTAGGCATTCTGTATTTTGGCATCTCCATAGCAAAAGGCTCATCTTCGCCTTTAAAAACAAATATTCTAAGTATTTTTGCCATCACAAGCCCAAGTAATGCCCCAGCAATGTATATGGCAAAAAGCATATTCCCAGCAATGGAGCTATCAAAAAACGCACCAGTAAAAAGCACATAAATAGGAAGCTTAGCCCCACAGCTCATAAACCCTATTATAAAAAGTGTAATTAGTCTGTCTTTTTCGTTTTTTAGAGTTTTGGTTGCCATATAAGCAGGGACAGAGCATCCAAAACCAGTAACCAATGGCATAAAGCTCTTGCCATGAAGCCCGAATTTATGAAAAAACCCATCAAGCAAAAAAGCAACCCTGCTCATATATCCAGTGCTTTCAAGAAGTGTAATACCAATGTATAAGATTATAATATTTGGCAAAAACAAAAGCACAGCGCCAACCCCAGCTACAATACCATCTGCCATAAGCGATGCTAACCCCTCATGTGATATGCTCTCTTTTATGCTAGTTTGTAATATGCCAACCCCAGCGTCTATATAGCTCATAGGTATATCGCCAATTGTAAATGTAAGCTGAAAAAGCCCCCACATAAAAAACAAAAATATAGGCACTCCTACAAATTTATTTATCAAAATATCATCTATTTTGCTCGTTAGGCTTTTGTTGTTGGTTGGTTTTGTGTATTTTACTGTCTCGCTTGTAATGCCCTTTGCAATAGCATGATGCTCTAATGATGTTATTTGTGCGTGGCTTTTGGTGTTGTAATAATCATGTATTATGTTGTGGCACTCCAAAAGCAAAGGGCTAAGTTCCATAAATATAGGCTTGTCATGTATTTGTTTATAAAACTCTCCATCTTCGTTTAGTAGCTTTATAGCCATCTCTCGTGAGCTTAAATCTTTGTAAGAATAATCATCATTATCCAAAAATTGTGTTATCTTAAAAATCTGCTCTTCTAAGATATTAGAATAGCTTATGTTTGAATATGCTCTTTTTGGCTCATCTGCAAGAGAGTGTATCTTATCTAACAAATCATTTATGCCTTCTTTTGTGCTTGCCGATAGAGCTACTACACTAACACCCAAAATGGCTTCTATTTGCTCTACATCTATCTCTATGCCTTCATCTCTTGCCTCATCAATCATATTTATAGCAATAATCATTTTTTTGTTCATATTCAAAAGCTCAAGGCTCAAAAGCAGGTTTCTTGATAATTTTGTGGCATCAACAACATTTAAAATAATGTCATATTCTTCGTTTTGTAAGTAATCTCTTGCTAATTTTTCTTCTTTAGAAAACCCTTGTATAGAATAGGTTCCGGGCAAATCTATAATCTCTAATGTGTGGCTTTGGTGATGAAAACAAACCTCTGCCTTATCAACAGTTACACCACTAAAATTACCAACTCTTAATTTAGAGTTGGTAATGGCGTTAATAAGAGATGATTTTCCAACATTTGCTTGACCAGCAAGAACTATTTTTATATTATCCATCTATTAGCTCCACTTCTATTAGCTCTGCTTCTTGCAATCTTAGCGATATTTTAGAGTTATCTACATTTATGGCTATTGTATTATGAAGCAAAGAGATGTTTTCTACATATAATTCATCGCCTTCAAATATACCAAAGGAGTGCAATCTATGTGTTAGCTCTTCATCGCATTTAATGCTTTTTATTTTTGCTTTGTTATGTTCTTTTAGGTTGGATAGTTTCATATTTGCCATTATATCACTTTTTTTAATATGCAATATTTTTACCTATTTTGGCCGGTGGTATTTTGTTTTTGCAAATGATAGTTTTGTTTTGTATTCGTTTATTTTTTTGTGGTTACCGCTTGTTAGAATATCTGGCACCTTTGAGCCATTTATATCTAATGGTTTGCAAAAATCTGGAGAGGATAAGAGATTATTATCGCCATAGCTTTCGTTTTGTAGCGACTCCTCATTACCCAATACCCCTTTTATATTTCTTGCAATGCAATCACATAGCACCAAAGATGGCAACTCCCCGCCTGTTAATATATACTCACCTATGCTAAAAACTTCATCACCATATTGCTCTATTACTCGCTCATCTACACCTTGATATCTTGAACTTACAAATACAATATGCTCTTGTTTTTTTGCCAATCTTAGAGCATCATTGTTGCTAAATAATGGCGCTTGTGGGGTTAAAAATATAATATGTGGTTTCCTCTCTGATAAGCTTGTGTTTTTTATATGCTCCAAACAATCAAAAAGTGGCTTAGGGCTAAATAATTGCCCAGCACCACCACCGCATAGGGGAGAGTCTATTTTGTTGTATTTATTATCACTAAAATCTCTAATATCATAAAACTCAACATCTATAATATTGGCATCTATTGCGCGTTTTAATATAGAATCTTCAAAATATGGTTTTATTAGATTATTAAAAGCCGATACAAATGTAAACTTCATATTATTCCTATATGTTTATGTTTATTTTACTATAAATACAAACTAGATAGCAAATAGAGTATGTAAATATTTATGCAAATGATTATGGTAATACAAGTGTAAAAATGATAAATAATGATGATTTATGATAGAAAATGCAAAGCATAAAATTAATCTTGTGATTAATTTGCTTGCAAAATGTGCATTTGATTTTAGTGGCGCGGTTGACGAGACTCGAACTCGCGACCTCCGCCGTGACAGGGCGGCATTCTAACCGACTAAACTACAACCGCTTAAAGAAAAATATATGGTGACCCCTAGGAGACTCGAACTCCTGTGACGAGAATGAAAATCTCGCATCCTAACCGCTAGATGAAGGGGCCACGATATGGTGACCAATAGTGGACTCGAACCACTGACATCTACCTTGTAAGGGTAGCGCTCTACCAACTGA
>CAZXTK010000065.1:0-5391 GCA_964643665.1 uncultured Campylobacterales bacterium | reverse complement strand
CGCTATCTGTTCCAAGCTCTATTTCATCTACACCTACAATAGTTGCACAACTTTGCTCTTTTATGGCTTTAAACACTTCGCTAAACTCTACCATTCTACCCGCAAAAGTGGATATATCATTACTTACACTTTGTGGGTCATCTAATATTGCTACTATGTTTTTATAATAAGGAATTACAGAGCTAGTATCCACATCAAAAGGTATCAACTCTCTAACAAAAAAACAAGCACTAAGCAATGATTTAAGAGCCATTGTCTTACCACCTGCATTTACACCCGTAAACAAAATAATATTTTTATTACTTGTAATATTTGTTTTTACAATGTTGGGCGATTTTAAAGCCGGATGAGAGAAGTTGTTTAGCTCCAAAATACGCTTATCGCTCTGCATTGATGATGGCAGTATAAATTTTGTGCCATTATTTATAGCAAACAGCACTCGTGAGAGCGTATAGTCTAATTTGTCAAACTCTTTGTTTATAAGCTCCAAACTATCTAAGTTGTCTCTAAAAATATCAGATATTTCTTTGCAAATTTCTGATAAGATTCTTTGTTTTTCAAATTTTAGCTTTTGTAATTTTGTAGCTACCTTGGCAATAACATCAGGCTGAACATAAAAAAACCCGCTCTCGCTTCGTGATAGCACCTTTGCTCTTAGCACATTCTCAAAACCACCCCTTAAAAGCAAACATTCTTGATTATTAAAAAAATGTATTTTTGTATCTATCAAATAAAACTGCAAATTTTGTTTTTTGAAGATATCGGCAAATATATTGTTGATATTCTTGCTCTCATAATCTATTTGCTCATTTACAATATCAAGCTCATCATTAAAGCCTTTTTTGATATTTTGATGTTTATCAAATATGTGTGCAAAATCTTGTATGTGTTGTGGTATATCTATGCTCTCAAACCACAAAAATAGGTATTTATACTCTTTTAGGTTTAGCCTCTTTGCATACAAAAAATATTTTGCAATATCGCAAAAATAATAAATATCTTCAATATGTAGCACCCCTTGCGCTTTTAGATGTTCTATAGCATCGTCTAAATTTTTGTTTCTATTTAATGGTTTTAGCGCAAGCTCATCTTTAAATCTTAGCTCTTTTATTATATTTACGCACCAATTATAATCTAAATGCAAAAATAAATTATGCTCCCTACAAAGCAATGCTCTTAGTGAGTTTATATATTCATCTAAGTCCAACTTGCTTATAAGTTTGTTTATTTGTGTGGTATGTAGGGTTGGTGCTTGTGTCATTTATGCCTTTTTGTGCAAAATTTATATGTTTATTATTGCTATTATTATATCTAATTATCAATATTGTGATATACTAAAATCAAATAAAACAAAGGTTAAAATATGCAAAAACAAACTCACGCACTACATTTTGGATACAGCAAAGACTCCCAAAGCACAATGAGTGTTCCTATTTATATGAACACAGCCTATGAGTTTAAAAGCTCAAAACACGGTGCTGATTTGTTTGCATTAAAAGAGCTTGGCAATATTTACACAAGACTAATGAACCCTACTTCGGCAGTGTTTGAAAGACGAATAGCCAAAATAGAAGGTGGTACTGGTGCAATAGCAACTTCAAGTGGTATGAGTGCTATTTTTGCATGTATTGTGAATTTGTGCGAGAGTGGTGATAATATAATAGTGGCAAATGGGCTATATGGTGGAACTACAACTTTAACAGAACACACCATCAAAAGGTTTGGAATAAGTGCTAAAAACTTTGATATGCGTGATGCTTCAAGCTTAGAAGGGCTAATAGATGATAAGACAAAACTAATATTGTTTGAATCGCTAAGCAACCCTACTTTGCAAGTGCCAGATTTTGATGGTATTGTTAAGATTGCAAACAAGCACGGAGTTATAACCGTAGTAGATAATACAGTAGCTACTCCAATGCAATGTAGCCCTATAAAGCTTGGTTGTGATGTGGTTGTGCATTCTACTAGCAAATATATATCAGGGCAAGGAAGCGCGCTTGGTGGTGTAATAATAGATAGCCAAAACGCAACAGATAAAATAAAAGCAAACACAAACAAAAAATACAATCACTTCAACACCCCAGATGTTTCATATCATGGCTTAGTTTATAGCGATTTAGAGTTTCCGCCTTTTGTGATGAGAGTTTTGCTTAATGTATTAAGAGATCTTGGGATATCGCCATCGCCTTTTAATAGCTGGATTATGATACAGGGGTTGGAGAGTTTGAGTGTGAGAATCAAACAACACTCAAAAAGCGCTCTAAAAATTGCTGAGTTTTTGCAAGCTCATCCAAATGTTACTAAGGTAAATTATCCCGGGTTAAAAAATGACGCAAACTACCAAAGAGCGCAAAAATATTTAAACAATGGTTGCAGTGGGCTTGTTAGTTTTGAGGTAAAAGATTATCAAAGCGCTACAAAAATAGTAGATAGTATAAAATTATTTAGCATAGTTGTAAATATAGGTGATTCAAAATCTCTAATAGTTCATCCAGCATCAACAACTCATCAGCAACTAAGCAAAGAAGAGTTACAAAAAAGCAATATAAAAGATAACCTTATAAGATTGTCTATCGGTTTGGAAGATAGTGATGATTTGATAAATGAGCTAAAAAAGGTGTTGGATTAAACAAGCTAAATTGCGATTTTAGTCAATATCTTTTATTTGCACTCGGGATTGTGGCTGAAACAGCTCCATTGCTCTTTTTACCATATCATCATCCATCAAAGCTTCTTTGGTTGCAGGCTGTGATGATGGTTGTGGTTGGTGTGGTTGTGTAGATATTGCTTGTGGTTGTGGTTGCTCTTGTGTTGCATTATTGTTTGTAATTTTTTCAAATTTTATATCAACAGAGTTCCCAAATTGTATTTTTATATTTATTAGTATGCAATCTTTGTAGTTAGCTTGTAGCATTTCTTTGCATTCGCCACTTGCTTTTGAATATATGCTAAGAGTATTGTTCTTAAAACTCTTAAACGAAAAAGACTCCCTAAAACATTTTGCCAAAGAGACATCTTTTTGCTCTATAAGCTCCGATATTTTATTAAATTTTTGCAAGTTAATATCATAAGGGCTTTCTTTACTGTCTTGCTCTTGTTTTATAGCCTGTTGTAGTATTTGTTCTGTTTTTATTGCTTTGTTTTCTTGTTTGGTTTGTGTTACTGCTTGTGCTTCATTCTCTTGTGCTTGGGTCTGATTTTGTTCTTGCGATTGCTCTTTTGCTTCTTTGTCTCCTTGCTCTTGCTCTTTTTTATTTTCTACTCTATCTTGTGTTTGGAGTGGTTGTTGTGGTGTTTGTGTAGTTTTAGTTATTGCAATGTTAGAGCTAGATTTATTATAAACAAATTGCATTCTAAAAAGTGCATAACTAAGCACAAAAACCTCGTCGGTATCTATCTTTAACAACTCTTTTGCTTTTATGATAGTTTGCAAAAACTCATCTAAAAATGTAATATCAAATCCACCATCAGAATTTATCAGCCGTTGCCTAAAATAAATACCAAGCTCGTCTAAAACCTGAGCACACTCAAAAACACTAAGTTTATCTATAAGCTCATTTAAGTTTTTGTTCTCAAAAATATACTCAAAAATCTCTTCTATGTTTTCAGTCTTTATAAGCCCTAACATATCAGACAACATACTCTCTTGCAAATCGCCCTTACAATAAAGCACCGCTTGTTCTAAAAGAGTAATACCATCTCGCAATGATCCATTTGCGTTTCTTGCAAGTATTTCAATAGACGCATCATCATAAGATGCATTTTCAAGATTAAGTATATTTATAAATTGCTTTTTTAAATCGCTTAGAGTAATTTTATTAAACCTATAATGCTGAGTTCTGCTAAGCACGGTAGCTGGGATGCTAAGTGGGTCTGTGGTGGCTAATATAAACTTCAAATAACTTGGTGGCTCCTCAAGGGTTTTTAGCAAAGAATTAAACGCCTCTTTTGTAAGCATATGAACTTCATCTATTATAAAAACCTTATATTTAGCACCCACAGGCTTGTATTGCGCGTTTTGTATGAGCTCTTTTATGCTATCTATCCCACGATTGCTCGCACCATCAAGCTCTATTATGTCTATATTTTTGTTCTCGTTTGCATCTTGGCACGAATCACATTCATTGCAAGGTGTTGGTGTTGGCGCATTTTTACACACAAGCGCTTTTGCCATAATTCTTGCCGTAGAGGTCTTGCCACTACCTCTAAGCCCACTAAATAAATATACATTTGCTAACTGATTGTTTTGCAATGCAAGTGATAGAGTCTTAGACACGCTCTCTTGCCCTACTAAGTCATTAAATGTTTTTGGTCTGTATTTTAGTGCTAATATCTGATTGCTCATAGGCTCACTTTGTTTTAGTTTGTTTGGTTTTGTAATTATTTAATTATACAATTTAATTATACAAAAAACACTCCAAACAACCAACACTTTTGTGCTTTTATGTGTTTTACATATCCTAACCAAGAAACTTTATGTTTCTATTGCTCCTTTTGAATGTGATGTAAAATCAAACTCGCTAAAAGATTTAAGGGTGATGGGGCAAGTAGCAAAGTTTGAATATGATTATTTTGCAGAGTATGTTAAGGAACATAAAAAATTGCCAAAATTTAATGATAAAAAAATACAAAAAAATACAGCCTAACATATAGGCAAATACAAAGGGCTAAGCAAACAGATTCTCTCACTTGTCTTTTTGTTTTTGTGCTATGTTTTTATAAGCTTAAAATCACCATATCAATTTTAGCACTACTTTGTATTTTGATTATTTATAGAGAGCAAAAACTCAGCATTTAAGCTTGTTTTTTTTAGTTTGTCGTATAAAAATTTAAGAGAGCTAACCTCGTCCATATCGCTCATTGCGTTTCTTAGCATCCATATTTTTTTTAGCTCATCTTTGTGCAACAAAAGCTCTTCTTTTCTTGTTCCACTTCGCAAAATATCAACAGCAGGGTATATTCTCTTGTTTGCAATGTTTCTACTTAGCATTACTTCGCTGTTTCCTGTGCCTTTGAACTCTTCAAAAATAATATCATCCATTTTTGAGCCCGTCTCAACCAAAGCAGTAGCTATAATACTAAGAGAGCCACCCTCTTCTATGTTTCTTGCTGCTCCAAAAAACTTCTTTGGTTTTTGCAGAGCATTTGCATCTACACCACCGCTTAAAACTTTGCCCGATGTCGGAGTTGTCATATTGTAAGCTCTTGCTAATCTTGTAATAGAATCTAAAAGTATTACAACATCTTTGCCCATCTCTACCATTCTTTTTGCTTTTTCTATTACTATTTCTGCTACTTTTACATGATTACTTGCTGGTAGATCAAATGTGGAGCTATACACATCTCCGCTAACGCTTCTTTGCATATCTGTAACTTCTTCTGGTCTCTCAT
>CAZXTK010000064.1:0-5533 GCA_964643665.1 uncultured Campylobacterales bacterium | reverse complement strand
ATTTATGTCTTCAAGCTCGTCTATTTTGGTATATTTTATTGCATTTATTTGCTCTTTATAATCATCTAATGGATGCCCCGATATATAAAAGCCCAAAGATTCTTTTTCTAACTCCAATAAATGTCTTGCTGCAAATTCTGGTATTTCATCTAATTTTATATTTATTTTTAAAACTTCTTCATCATCTCCAAATAAAGAATTGGCTTTATCGCCTTTTGCTCTATCAGAATCACCTGCTACTTTTACAATCTGTTCAATATTTTGCATTAAAGTAGATCTATGATATCCAAAACAATCAAGTGCTCCACTTTTAATAAGTGGCTCTAAGCTTCTTTTATTTACTTTGTGGCTGTCAATTTTGTTTAAAAAATCTTCTAAATCTTTAAACTCTCCATGTTCTTTTACTAAATCAACTATATTTTTAGCCGCCAACCCCCCAACACCTTTTATGGCACTTAGCCCAAAAAATATTCTACTAACTCCATCTAACTCATCGTTTATAAAATCAACACCAGATTTATTTACACAAGGTGCTAATACTTCAAATTTTAGCCTTCTTGCTTCGTTTATGTATTTTACTAATTTATCAGTATTGTCTCTATCGCCTGCAAGCAAAGCACTTAAAAACTCCCCTGCATAATATGTTTTTAAATACGCAGTATAAAATGTAATCATCGCATAAGCAGCTGAGTGAGATTTATTAAATCCATATCCGGCAAATTTTAAAATAAGCTCAAATAAACTTGAGGCATTTTCTTTGCTAAACCCTTTTTTAAAAGCACCATCTACAAACTCTTCTTGGAGTTTATGTAGCTCTTGTGGCACTTTTTTACCCATAGCTCGTCTAACTAAATCGGCACCACCCAAAGAGAACCCACCTATATCTTGAACAATCCTCATAACTTGCTCTTGATATACGATAATCCCATAAGTGTTTTTTAGTATTGGCTCTAACACTTGTGCAAATTCATCATAAAAATAATCAATTGGTTTTAGCCCATTTTTTCTATCTATAAAATCTTGAAGCATACCACTCTCCATTGGACCTGGGCGATAAAGAGCAAGTATTGCTATCAAATCTTCAAAAACATCAGGCTTTAATCGCTTACACAAAACACTCATTCCGCCTGATTCTATTTGGAATATGCCAAGAGTATGTCCTTTGCCTATTGTTTTATATACCTTTTCATCATTTATGTCTATTTTGTCAAAATCCACCATATGATTATGTTTTGTTTTAATTAGATCTATTGTCATTTGGATTGTTGTTAGGTTTTTAAGACCTAAAAAGTCAAATTTAATCAAATCAACAGATTCTATATATTTACCGCTATATCCAGTAGCCGCAAAATCCACACCAGTTGGCTTAAAAAGCGGAGTTTTTTGCCATAGAGGCTCGTTGCTAATAACAATACCAGCAGCATGAACGCCGGCATTTCTGTTTAGGCCTTCTAATATTAAAGAATAATCCCATACTTGTTTGGCTAATTTATTGTTTTGTGTTAGAGTTCGTATTTTTTCTTCTTTATCAAAGGCATCTGATAAATTGATATTTAGCTCATTTGGAATAAGCTTACTCATAGAGTCTGCTTCTTGATAGGGCATATCTAAAACCCTCGCAACATCTCTTATAACACCTTTTGCTAAAAGTTTATTAAAAGTTATTATTTGTGCTACATTGTCTTTGCCATATTTTTCAATAACATATTCTATTACTTCGCCTCTTCTGCTTTGGCAAAAATCCATGTCAATATCTGGCATAGATATTCGCTCTTTATTTAAAAATCTCTCAAAAAGCAAGTCGTATTTTATAGGGTCTATATTTGTAATATTTAAAGCATAAGCCACCAAAGAGCCAGCAGCACTACCTCTACCAGGTCCTACGGGTATTTTTTGAGAATATGCATAATCTACAAAATCCCACACAATTAGCATATACCCACTAAAAGACATAGAAGCAATAATCCCCATTTCTTCTTCTAATCGCTTGTAATATTTTTTATATTGTAATTCATCTACATTTTCTAATCGTTTTTTTAATCCCTCATTGCACAAAAATTTAAAAAGTTTATCGTCGTTTTCTTTGCTAAATTCAGCCTCGCTTGATAGTTCTAATCCAAGCTCTAACAATTTGGTTTTAGAGAATTTATAATTAGGTGGAGTAGGGTTGCCAAGTGGTATTTCTAAATTGCATTTATTGGCTATTTCATTGCTTGTTTGCAGAGCTTGTGGAATATCACAAAATAGCTTTTCCATTTGTTCGCTTGATTTAACATAAAATTCACTAACGGAGTGTTTTAGTCTATTTGGGTCGTTAAAGAGTTTGCCCATTGCAATACACATAAAAATCTCATGTGCGGTTGAGTCTTGTTTTTCTAAATAATGTGTGTCATTTGAGGCTAATAATTTTATCCCGGTTAGTTGTGATATTTTTATTATTTGTTTGTCTATTTGTTGTTGATGAAGTATCCCATGTCGCATAATTTCCAAATAAAAATCATCACCAAATATTTCTTTGTATTCTTTTGCTACTTCTAATGCTCTATCAAAACCTTTTGCCCCAAATTTGACATTTCTCTCGCTTAAATTCAAATGCCAATTTACCTCACCTTGCAAACAAGCACTTGTGCATATTAGCCCTTCTGAGTGCTCTTTTAGTATTTTTTTGTTTATTCTTGGAAACCTATAAAAGCCTTTTGTATAGCCAATAGATGAAAGAAACATTAAGTTTTTATACCCAATTAAATTTTTAGCAAACAAACATATATGAAAACGATTTCTTGTAATTCTATCACCTACATCATCTTGATTGTGAATATATGCTTCTATGCCTATTATTGGCTTTATGCCTTCTTTTTTCATAGTGTTATAAAACTCAATCGCACCAAACATATTGCCATGATCGCTTATACCAACACTTGTCATATTTAAACTTTTTAACTTTTTAGCTAATTTGTCTATCTTGTTTGCACCATCAAGCAATGAGTATTCAGTATGCAAGTGCAAATGCGTAAAAGTAGGCATTTGTTTATTGCGTGTAGGCGATAATACGGCTTGCTCGCTCATATATGATTGTTCCTTGTTTGGTTTATTTGTGGTTTAAAAATATTATAAAATTTTAACATAAACATAATATCGTTGTGCTGCAATTTGGTGTAATTTTAGTTATTTGTTATTGCAATAAAACCAAAAATTGCTCTAAATTAAGCTTGTTAAATAAGGCATACAAAACATTCACTAACAACCCACCAAAAAACCCCGCCAAAACATCATCGCCCATAACACCTAAGCCACCTTTTATGTTTTTATCAACTTTGCCTATGATGCTTGGTTTGAAAATATCAAAATACCTAAATGCCAAAAATGCCAAAAATGCTTTTAGATACTCTGAGTTATCCATTACCCCATTTATGCCTACACCACACACAACAAGCGCTATCCACATACCAACTAATTCATCTATTACAATTTCTTTATCATCATGTGTTTTGCTTTCTTTTTCGTATTTGTCTATTTCTTTTAGGGCTACAATAAATATCAAAACACTAAGAGCAAATAAGGTAGATAGCGGAAGATAGTTTAATATAAAAAGAGCCAAAATCAGTGCTACAATAGAGCCAATTGTCCCACTCGCCCATTTGCTAAGCCCACTATAAAAAAGTGTTAAAAATACTCTTTGCACTAAAATCCTTGTTTGATATTGTTATAAATTATACACAATAATACCATATTGCAAATTTTTCTTCTGTTAGCAATATTATTTAAGATAACTTTTGCTAATATTGCAGTTCAAAATAAATCGCATATATTCATCGTTTAGGTTGTGTTTGATTTGCTAATTCATTTCAAACATATTAGAGTATATTAGGTAAAACCAAAAAACAAGGATTAAATATGGCAACAATGCTTAACTTATTAGAATGTGGTGTCCACTTTGGGCATCAAACAAGAAGATGGAACCCAAAAATGAAGAAATTCATTTTTAGTGTTAGAAAAAACATTTATATAATTGATTTACAAAAAACAGTTAGATATTTTAATTATGCTTGTAATGTTGTAGAACAAGCAGCATTTGAAGGCAAGAGTATTGTTTTTGTAGGAACAAAAAAACAAGCAAGTGTGCCTATTAAAAAGGCCGCTGAGGCTTGTGGAATGCCTTATGTTAATCATAGATGGTTAGGCGGAATGTTTACTAATTATCCAACTATCAAAAAATCTATTAAGAAGTTAGATAGAATTAAACAAATGAGAGAAAAAGGGCAATTTGGGCTTCTTACAAAAAAAGAAGCTTTAATGCTTCAAAGAAAAGAAGCAAGATTAGAGAGCTATTTTGCTGGTGTTAAGAATATGACAAAACTTCCTGAATTTATGTTTGTAATTGATACTATAAAAGAGCATACTGCAATTTTAGAAGCAAGAAGACTAGGTATTAAAATTGTAGCTCCAATAGATACAAACTGCGATCCTGATTTGGTTGATTATCCAATTCCAGGAAATGATGATGCTATTAGAGCTATTGCATTATTTTGTGATGAAATTAGTGAAGCTGTAAATAAAGGAAAAGCAAGAAGAGCAGAAGAAGCTGGAAGTGAGATAGAAAGTTTAGATAATGCACAAGAAGAAAAACAAGAAGAAATTGCATCATCAAATGAGCAAGAATTACAAAACAATGATGAGGTAAGCGAAAATGAGTAGTGGTGTAGAATTACTTAAGCGTTTAAGAGAAACAAGTGGGGCAGGTATGCTTGATTGTAAAAAGGCACTTACTGCTTGTAATAATGATTTTGATAAATCATTAGAGCATTTAAGAAAAAGCGGGTTAGCAAAAGCAGCCAAAAAATCAAGCAAAGTTGCAGCAGAGGGCATTATTGTGATAAAACAAAATGCTGATAAAACAAAAGCTGTTATGGTTGAGGTAAATTCTCAAACAGATTTTGTTGCTAAAAATGATAATTTTATAAATCTTTGTGAGCAAATATCCACTCATGTGTTAGATAATAATATTGATAGCGCAGAAGCTTTATCTAAAAGCCAAATAGGTCAAGAAGACTTTGAAACATTTTTAGCTTCTAAAATTGCTATTATCGGCGAAAATATAGTAGCTAGAAGAATCGCAAGCATAGGCGAAAAAAGCGATGTAGTTGCTACTTATATACACGGTGGTGGCAAAATTGGTGTGATGGTCGGCGCAAAATGTCCAGCTGAGCTAAAAGAAAAAGTAAGCCAGACTCTAAAACAAATTTGTATGCATGCAGCTGCGATGAAGCCTACTTGCATAGATAATAGTAATTTAACATTAGAATTTATACAAAAAGAAAAAGAAGTAATTATTGCAAACACTACAAAAGAAAACGAAGAAAGAGTAAGGCTTGGTAAAGAGCCTTTAAAAATACCTAAATTTGTTTCTCAAATAGAGCTTAGTGATGAGGTCTTAAAACAACAAGAAGAAATTTTTTCAAAAGAGCTTTTAGAGCAAGGCAAACCAGAGAAAATAATATCAAATATCGTTAAAGGCAAAATGGATAGATTTATA
>CAZXTK010000063.1:0-5694 GCA_964643665.1 uncultured Campylobacterales bacterium | reverse complement strand
ATAACAGCTCTTTTTACAAGATATAACCTTCATCTTGCCAAACCCTTTAGTGCTGCCACCGCCAAGCCTAAAGAGTGGAGAAGTAAGCTTAGAGAGTAGCTCGTTCCACAATTTTTTGTCTGACTTTGAGTTGTTTGTCATTAGTTCCAGCTCAAACTTGAAGCGACTACCCGCATAGACCACCTCTTCATCAAATTTGCTGTGCTCTTTTGCCACGCCCTTGTGGTCAATAGCGGTGTGTTCTCGAACTGGCAAGTCATCGTAGCGATTTAAAAATGTATTATTTGGGTCTCTGCCCAAACCGTAAGGTATCTTCCCATCTTTACCCAACAGATGAGCATTAGAAACCAACACTCTTGAGCCAAACTTTTTGCCAAAGAGATGTTTTTGGATGTTCTCATCATCAAAAGCGGCACGAAGCACACCGGCAAGAGAGCTGCCTAGTATCATGGGTAGTCCGTTCCAGTTTTTGAGCACAGGAGAATCGATCTCGATATCACTATCGCCAGAACCAACTCTTAGCGGAGTAACCGCTTCTAAAACAATCTGCGCAACCTTACGGTGCTTCAAGACCCCCTCCAGCTCTTTCAAACTCTCATTATTGCTCATGGTCTCCTCCTTTATCATCCTCTTTGGGTGCATAGATACTTAGTAGTTTTACAAAGTCCTTATAGTCATCACATGCTTTATTGTCAGAAAAGTGTGCTCTATCTTGTAGATTTTTAATCAATGAACTATCCCATTTGTCCTTTGCCTTACCATGCATCAAATAGCCTTTGGGGTGTCCATTATGCTGTGTCATATCAAACAGCAACTTGTATAATTTGGTGCTATTTTTAGCTTGCCTACACAAAGCTCGTATCTGACCCCACTGGCTTTTTTTGTATTTGACATTGTTGTCTTTATAGTTAATAAACTCTTTGACCTCTTTTAATAGTTCATTTTCTTTATCTTGTTTTTCTCTTTGTAAGCTTAGCCATTTATTTACTTTATTTGTTTCGTTTGTCTCTATATCTTTTTGTTTATCATTTTTATTATCTTGCTCATTAGGATTAAATAAGACATTTTTCTTTAAAAGCCATTTGGGGTTAATAATAATTTCTCCAAGCCCCTCTGAAATATATAAACCTATTGATTTTTGTATATTCTTTTCAAATTCATTTTTATTAAAGCCTTTAGAGATATTTACAACAAAAACACTCCCTTTTTCAATAACTAATCTTTCTGGGTCAAAATTTTGCCTTGCATTAACATAGGGGGTGTATCTATTTGTGCGTATTTGTGATTTTGTCCAATCTATAGTTACTTCGTCATTTTTGCCAAAACCCAAAGATTCTATGCTAGGGTTATAGCTATTTATACCATTAGCATCAGTTAGAGCTAATCTACTTTTTGCATACAGATATAGATACTCTTCATTGTCTGGCAACTCTATTTTAGGTATAGTTACTGTTTCTTCTTTGCAATATTCTATTTTTACCAAACCATATTCGGCACTTTTAGACTTGCCAAGTTTTGTGGAGCTTATTAAATACTTGATAATTTTATCTTTTAAATGTTCCATATCTTTATCTAAAGTAACACTAAATGCCCATTGTGTATTAGATGGTAATGCATAATATCCAAACATACTACCATCTTTAGAGCGTCTTTTTGTATTATCAAAAGCTGATTTTTGATTATATGTATGTTTAATTTCTTTTAACTCTCCATCTTTTGTTATAAAGCCATTACGAATTTGCTTTAATTGTTTTTCTTTGTTAATAACATCATCATAATCTTTTTGAGTTAAATAGTGATGCACAAAAAGGCAACCTTTTTTTATCGCTTCTTCAAAAGAGGTATCTTTGTAAGTATAAAAAGAGAATGGTATTTGAAAAGTCTCTTTTTTATTATTTATAATATGCCCATCACTAAAGCGCACTTTTCCAGAATGGAACATATCAAAAGCATCATCGCCAAAATCTTTATAATATCGAGCAACCATCCCCAAAAAATTTGAACCAGGGATATAATTTAGCTTTTCTATTTTTCCCTCTGTATTTGACGAAGCATGCAATACAATTTTGCTTTTAAAAGTGCAAATAAAATTTAATTTTATCATAACGATTGCTCCTTAATTTCTTGTTCTTTAGCTACTACTTCACATCTCCCAAAACCCCTATTTCTATTAAGTCCTATGCGCTTAATACTACTGATTGCAATTTTTAAGAGTTTTAATTGTTCAGATGTTGCTATAATATTTAAAAAGGTAGCTTCCAACTCTAGTGGTATAACTGTTTCTATCTCTCTTAAGCTATTTGTAACAGCTAAACCATTACTTTCTAAGGCAGTATTTTTAAATGTTTTAAATAGATATGGTATATTGTTTTTTTCAATTTTTTCTATAATATCTGCATTTGTTAAATAAGTTTCAGTCTCTTGTGTTTCACTTTTCTTGTAACATTTATTATTTTTGTCGGCACTATTTCCAAACCATCTTTGTAACTCTTTGCAATCGAGTTTTGTCTGAGCTTCTGCCATTTCTCGTATAAGACCCTTAAGAGTTCGTGCTGGCACATAAGGCAAATCTTTTTTATCCCCATCTTCATACTTTGCCACCAGTGCATCCGAAGAGCTACCGCCACTCATACCCGAACCACAATGCCAATAATCATAAAATTTTATATTGATTATTAGGTTATATTTTTTTGCACTAGTCATTATTGGCTCCTAAAACTGATTTTAATTGTATTATGTCGTAAATTGGGGTTTTATTTTTTGAAATTAATTTATTTAATTCAAAATCTCCTAACTCTTTTAAAGCATCATTTATTTTATTGGTATCTATATTTTTATCTCTTTTGGCTATAGAATATAACCTTTCTAAAAATATTTGAGCATAATTTTTATTATTATTTAACTCTGTTAGCCATTTTCTAAGCTTGCTTAACGAAAATATATTCTCAGACATTAATCTATAAGCTTCTAATAAAGCATTGATTGTTGGCTTTTTATCTTTTAAATAATAAGGTCCAAACTGCAAACTTATTTCGGTGCCATCTTGCTTTATTTTAAGCTCATTATTGATATATGTATCAAAATTTGTATATACTGAACTTTGTATATTGTGAAAAAGTAAACAAGAAGCTTCTCTGTTAGAAGCTCTCTTGGCTATACCACATAAATCTTCTGCTAAACTTACTGCATAATGAAAAGGAAATTTCTCGTTACAAAAAGCAATACCAGCACAAGCAGTTAAACCGTTTTCGAACATACTTAAAGCACACTTTTGAACTAAAATTTTAAATTTGTTTTTAGTATATTTCTCAAATAATTCTAAATATTTTTTGCTAAATTCTATAGCTTTATCTGCACTACATATTACAGTTAAATCATCACCTCCTATAATTACAGGTCTAAAAGGTATTTTATACTTTGCATCTTCCTTACTTTTTTTAATATCTTCTGTAAAGACATCTTCGAATGCACCTTTAATGGCTAAATTTGTAGCTTTAGAGATTTGAGTAGATAATATTTTATAAATGTTTTGAATCTCATCAGTAGTTTTATTTTTTATCTCTTCTTGCATTTGTTGTAACAACAGACCCATTTTGTTGCCATCAGCATGAATAACTGCAATTTTATTGTTATTATTAGATATTTCACTCATATCCTTTGTAAAGTGATTTGAAATGCTTTTTTGTCCTATTTTATCTATTAACATCTCTACCCATGCAGAGCTATCTTCTCCTAACTTTTGCCACGAAGATTTATCTAAATACTCTATTTTGTTGTTTTCTTCATATACTTTTCTCTCATATGCTGGCTTGCCTGTTTTTGGAGCCTGCTTCATAAGAGCAAATTTTGCATCTAATGGATAATTTGCTCTATTTCTTGCAGCCTTTAATTTTTGTTCTAACTGATTTGCTATTTTTAAGTAGTCACCTTTATCTTTATTATATGAAACAACAGCTTGAGAAACAACTATACCATAAGCCTCTTGCATTACTATTTTTGGGAACTCTTTAACAAAACTTTCCAATTTAACTATATCATTAAATTTAATTCGAATATTCCCACCTGCACTTCTTAAAACATCTTCTTTGTTTACTGTAATACATATGTTATCTCTACACTCTTTATTTAGAAATTCTAGAGAACAAATCCATTCTACAATATCACTTGCTCCAACTATCTCTTTTAATGTATTAGTTTCAAAAATATAGCCTTGTATACCCTGAATACTAGCCCCATACAGATACCCCATATATCCTCCTTATTTTAATATATTAGCTGTGTTACTCCATAAGAAATAGTAGTTTTTGCACCTACTCCTAAAATTTCGCTCCACATTAGTAATTTAAAACTCTCTTCGTCTAAATCTGTAATAACCATTTTACCCATTAAACCGCTTAAAGAAAAATATCTATTTTGCCTGTCGCTTCTTTTTTTTGTTGATATAAGCTCCATTTTTGGCTCAGACAAAAAATTATACTTTGGCTCATGATTAAAAGAGTGAACAATTTTACCAGTTTCAAAAAACTCTTTTCTTTTATATACAGATAAAAGTATCTCGTTTAAAATATTACTATTATTAAGATTATTTTTTTTGATTATAAGAGGTGTTCTAAAAATCAACATAGCATCTTTGTAATTTTTTTTAATATCTAGCTCTAAAGGAGTAGCATCAAAAGGCATAATTGTTTTTCTCTTTTTGTTATATTCTAACTTTTTACCATTTAGCCATATTTCACTTTTTGGAAAAGATAAATTTTTATCTGTAATGGTATTTAGCGTAAGCATACGATATATTGCACTAACAATTACTCTTATCTCTTTATAATAAGAACCAAAAAGGTATAAAGAAAAATCGTAATTTTCAGCATTATAGACAGTTTCGAAACGAAAAGGTCTATATTCTACATTTCCTTCGTAAAAATTATAATAGATGCAGTTATTTTTATCTTTGCACAAAGAGCAATCAAGAGATGGTTCAGTGCAAACACTATCTTTTAAGACATACCCAAATGCACCTCTAAGTGCAGAACCTATTAAAAAATTTGGTTTTAAGATGCTATTAGTTTTTACTTGTATGTGGTGGTAAGTCATTACAGTTTTACTCCTAAAAAATACAAACCAAAATAAGTGCAATTTGCGCTTGTTGTATTGTATCATAATTTTTTCTATAATGATAAATATATTTTATTTACTGAAGTTACGCATATTTTGTTCACAGGTGCTAACTTACCCTACTGGACACTACAAATTAGCTAAAAACTGCAAACGCAAGCGCCCTAACGGATTGAGTGCAGTTTTTTAATGCTAATTTTCCGTTTAAATTAGTAATGCTCACAAATTATGCGTAACATCAGTTATTTATTAGCACTACTTTAGATTTAGTATTTTTTTGAAAATAGTAAAATATTTGGAGTAATAGTGAAGGAATAATTTAAAAAATTTATGGAGATAGCCCCTTAAGGCTATTTATGAGCCTGAATGCTCAACTCCTAATTTTGAAAAGTATAAGACCAAAAAGCTGACTAGTATATATGGGTATTTGCTTTTCTTATTTTAATATAATCCCTCTAACTTCGTTCGGAAAACAGATTGCAGAGGGCAGATTACAGAAAAAATTCCGTATTCTGTATTCCGTATAAACCCCCTCTAACTCCCCCTTGAAAAGGGGGAGAATTTAATAAACAAGTGGCGTAG
>CAZXTK010000062.1:1784-5868 GCA_964643665.1 uncultured Campylobacterales bacterium | reverse complement strand
GAAAGTGCAAGCATCTAAAAATGCGACTATATCGGCCAAAGAGCTTTTATATGGGTTGGAGATTTTAATCCATTTAGATGATGTAAATAAATATAATGCCTTTTTTAAATATGTTATCAATTATCCCGAATATGAAGAAGCAAATCAGCATGATGCCCGTATTGTTGATTATTATTATTATTATTATCATTATTTAATGCGAAAACACCAAGATGAAGAAGCATTTTTTGTATTGCAGAATTTAAACCAAGCACAAAATGACTATGATGTCTATATTTATTCCCCTTTTGTTGAGCTTTCTCTTGCTAGTAATTTTTATCTAAATTATGGCTATAACAATACATTGCAAGTTATTCAAGATGGTTTTGCACATGCAGATAAAATAGAAAATGAAGATCTAATACAAATGTATTATTACAAGGCTAAGGCATATTTTGGGTTGCAGGAGAAACAAAAAGCTAAAAAATATGCCATTAAATGCTTAAAGGTCAGGGTAAAAAGTATGTATAAAAACCTTTGTAAGGCAATGATTAAACTCAAATGAATATAGACAACTTAGATTACATAGACAATATATCATCAAATTCTCTTAGCATTGCTTATGGATATGTATCAAAAATTACACAAACTACAATATCATTTACTGGGTTAGATGTAAGCATTGGAGATTTAGTCCAAATTGAGCTAAGAGATACCAAAACAACACTTTATGCTTTGGTTAATGTTTTAGAATCAAATCACGCTATTTGTATCCCGTTTTCGTTTTTAGATGGATTAAAAATAAACGATAGAGTATTTAAAAAAGAAGGTGGTATTAGTATAAAATGTGGATATGGATTTTTAGGCAGAGTTGTAAATGCTTTTGGCAACCCAATAGACAATAAGGGCAAAATAACTAATTTAGATACTCAAAGCCCTATAAACAAAGAGACAATGTCTCCGCTAAAAAGAAGAATTATAAATCAAGTCGCCCCAACGGGAGTTCGTGCAATTGATAGTATGCTAACTTGCGGAAAAGGGCAAAAGGTAGGTATTTTTGCAGGAAGCGGGATTGGTAAAAGCTCTTTGCTTGGTATGATAACAAGAGGAAGCAGTGCAAAAATAAAAATAATAGCGCTAATAGGTGAGAGAGGCAGGGAAATACCAGAATTTATAAAATATTCTCTAAAAGATGATTTAACAAATACGGTTATTGTCTCAGTTACAAGTGATGAGTCTGCTCTTATGCGAAAATATGGAGCATATTGTGCTATGAGTATTGCTGAGTATTTTAGAGATTTGGGCGAAGATGTGTTGCTTATAATGGATTCTATCACAAGGTTTGCTATGGCAGGTAGAGAAATAGGATTAGCATTAGGCGAAACACCCGGCAGAGGTGGCTATCCGGCTTCCGTGTATGCCTCATTGCCTCAAATAATGGAGCGAAGCGGTGCAAATGAAAAAGGTTGCATTAGTGCTTTTTTTACTATATTAGTAGATGGAGATGATATAAATGATGACCCAATAGCAGATCAGGCAAGATCTATTTTAGATGGGCATATAGTATTATCGCGAAAGTTAGCAAGTAGTGGTATGTATCCACCAATTGATATATTAAGTTCTGCTTCAAGAGTTATTAGCAATGTTGTCTCAAAAGAACATTATGCCCAACATTTAAAAATAAAAAAAACACTAAGCTTAATAGAAGATAATGATATACTAATAAGAGTAGGCTCTTATGTAGCTGGGGCAAATAAAGAGCTTGACGATGCAATTGCTCTAAAACAAACATTACAAGAGTTTTTTTCACAAGATTTATTAGATATAATGAACTTTGAAGATATAATAAATAAATTTATGGAGATTGGCAATGGTGACAAATGATACTTTTATAAATTCTCTTGCTAAATTAGATGAATTGCGAACATTAAATGCCCAAAAAACATCGAGTGGGCAAAAAATACTAAAAGGAAGTGATGATTCCTTACTTTATGCAAATGTGGTAGATGCTAATACTTCACTAACTAAGTATAATTCTATTTTAAATGGATTTGAAAAAACCATTTATAAACACGAGAGCATTGGCACAATATATGACAATGTCAAACAAGCTTATGACTCAATTGCTTCTAATATATTGGCTCTAAAAAATAACTACACACATGATGGTGATCATAAAAATATAACAACAAAACTAATAAATTTGCGAGAATCAATAATAAATTTAGTAAATGACAAGGTAAATGGTAGTTATCTTTTTGCAGGAAAAGAAAACTCTTTGCCAGTTATTAAAGATGATGATTTTAAATTAAACGGCAAAGTTAGCTTTGAATACAAAGATAAATTAAAAACTATATTGGTAGGTAGGGGCGAATATTCGCCTATGGGCGCATTGCCAGAAGGTTTGCTATTTACTAAGGCAAAAACTCATACAATGCAACTTGGAGATACTTTTACAGATGTAAATGGAGACACTTGGGAAGCAGTTAGTGTAAATGTAGGAAACCCACCAGTAGCAACCAATGTTTTACAAAAGCAAGGTGCAAATACTCCAAGAGAAATGTTTGAGCAACTTAGTGTAAATGGGGCAGATATTACATTTGATCTAACTAAGCTAAAAACTACCGATCAACAAAATAATATTGCTACTTTAAACGATGCATATGAAACACCAACCATTAAAGTGCAAAACAATGTATTTGATGAGCTAAATGAGCTTATAAATATAGCACAAGGCAAACAAACCAACAACGATGGAACACAGGGCACAGATATAACAGATGTAGATGCAAATACGAGATTGGGTGAAATTTTAGAACTATTTACAAATACATATTTACAAAATGCAAATAATGCTAAAAGCGAGTTTTCAAGTAGGGCAATCCAGATTCTTGATTTTAAAGAGCGTATAGAGGTTAAAGTTACTCATCTAACAGAGCTAAAATCAAAATATTTAGATGCAGATGTAGCCAAATTGGCATTAGAAGCAACTCAGCTTAAAATTGCATATCAAAGTATATATTCAGCTATTTCTAAAATAAGCGAGCTATCTTTGGTTAATTTTTTGAAATAATATTATATTTTTGGTTGTTAAGACAAGATAAAACGGATATTTGGCAAAAGGAAAGATATGAAGCACACACAAATAATAAAATTATCAACATTTTTAGCTTTTATTGTATTGTCCTTTATGTCATTTTATGCTTGTAGCGCTATAGATCCAGATGATTTAACACCAGAGCAAAAAGCACGAGCATTAAAACAAAAAATAAGTAAGTGCCAATCATCTCCTAGTGGCACTTCTCCTGCTTGTCTTGCACTATCTACTTATGATATATCTGGTATTGAAGATTTTAAAGGTATGTTTAGGAATTTAAGATGGGATGTAGATATTAGCAATTGGGATACAAGTGAAGTTACCGATATGAGTTATATGTTTTTTAATGCAAGAGAGTTTAATGCAGATATAAGTAGATGGAATACTAGCAAAGTTAGAGTTATGTCAAATATGTTTACTCAAGCGTATAAGTTTAATGCAGATATAAGTAGATGGGATGTCAGTAATGTGGAAGATATGAACCGTATGTTTCTTTATGCTTATGATTTTAATGCAAATATTAGCAATTGGAACACTAGCAAAGTTGCAGATATGGGCTATATGTTTTGGAAAGCATTTAAATTCAATGCAAATATTAGCAACTGGGACACAAGCAATGTGAAAGATATGGGCTATATGTTTAAAGAAGCAAGAGCATTTAACCAAAATATAAGTGGGTGGAAAACTGACGCGGTTATAGTATGCATACAATTTGCAGACGGAGCAGGAGCTTTAAAACCGCCGTCTTTTAAATGCAAGTCTGATTAGAAACAAATATATGAGATTTGCTAATTGCATACGCATATACAAATGATTTATAAAATTTATAGATAGCTATTTGGATAATCCTTTGCTCTTGTCATTTTTGTAACTCACGCGCCCCGTTTTCGGGACATCTCGCGTCTTACGACATCTCGTTCAAAAAGTTGTGATATATTACTTTTTACTCAACTTCGGCATCAATTACATCATCTCTATTTTAACTCGCGTCCTTGCGGACATCTCGTT
>CAZXTK010000062.1:0-1684 GCA_964643665.1 uncultured Campylobacterales bacterium | reverse complement strand
ACATCATCATCTTTTTTATTTTTTTTACCATCTTTGCTCTCAGTATTTGCTGATGGGTTTGCTTGTTGTTGTTTTGCTTGTGTTAAATCTTTGCTAACTTCGCTAAGTGCTTTTACTTTTGCTTCAATTTCTTCTTTTGTAGCATTTTCATTTTTGATAGCTTCTTCTAAGCTCGCAGCTGCATCTACGATAGGTTTTTTTGCTTTATCATCTAAGGTTTTGTTCTCTTCTAAAAGCTTTTTAATCTCGCCTAAAAGTGCATCACCGCTGTTTTTGGCATCTACTACTTCTTTTTTCTTTTTATCAGCTTCTTTGTGTGCTTCTGCTTCATTTATCATTTTTTTAATCTCATCATCGCTAAGCCCACTTGAACCAGTAACAGTGATTTTGTTTTCTTTTCCTGTTTTTTTATCTTTTGCACTTACATTTAATACCCCATTTGCATCTATATCAAAAGTTACTTCAATTTGTGGTTGCCCCTTAGGTGCAGGCTCTATCCCACCAAGCTCAAACTGACCTAGATTTTTATTATCTTTCATAAATTCTCTCTCACCTTGCCCTACAACAATAGAAACGGCTGGTTGATTATCAGCCGCAGTAGAGAATACTTGTGATTTTTTTACAGGTATAGTTGTGCCTTTGTCTATAATTTTTGTCATAACTCCACCAAGAGTCTCTAAACCCAAAGAAAGTGGTGTAACATCCAACAAAAGAACATCTTTTACATCGCCTTTCAAAACACCTGCTTGAACAGCCGCACCACAAGCTACAACTTCATCAGGGTTTACGCTATTGTTTAGATCTTTGCCAAAATAATCTTTTACTATTTGTGCAATTTTAGGTATTCTAGTAGAGCCACCAACCATAATAATTTGGTTAATCTCATCTTTGCTAATACCACTATCTTTTATAGCAGTTTCTATGTGTTTTAGGGTTTCATTTGCCAAATCTTGTGTCATACTCTCAAACTTTGCTCTACTTAAACTTGCAACCAAGTGTTTTGGCCCACTTGCATCTGCTGTAATAAATGGTAAGTTGATCTCAGTATTTTCAGAGCTTGAAAGTTCTTTTTTTGCATCTTCTGCGCTATCTCTTAGTCTTTGCATTGCCATTTTATCATGGCTTAGATCTATACCGTTTTTGTCTTTGAAATCAGCTACCAACCAATCTATAATAGCATTATCAAAGTCATCTCCACCTAAAAATGCATTACCATCTGTGCTTAAAACTTCAAATGTTCCATCGCTTATTTCTAAAACTGTAACATCAAATGTTCCACCACCTAAATCATATACAACAACTTTTTCTTCGTGTTTTTTGTCTTCCCCATAAGCTAATGATGCTGCTGTTGGCTCGTTTATAATTCTCAATACATTTAACCCTGCAATAATCCCTGCTTCTTTTGTTGCCTTTCTTTGTGCATCATTAAAATAAGCAGGCACAGTAATAACAGCATCAGTGACACTTGAGCCTAGATAAGTTTCTGCATCTTCTTTTAGCTTCATCAAAATCTTTGCAGATATTTCTTGTGGTGTGTATATTTTGCCATCAATATCAACAGCAGCAGCACCATCTTTATCTACAATTTTGTATCCTACTTTGCTAATTGCTTCTTTGGTGTGATTTTCATCAATCATCAAACCCATTATTCTTTTTATAGAATAAATTGTTTTTTCAGGGTTTG
>CAZXTK010000061.1:0-5909 GCA_964643665.1 uncultured Campylobacterales bacterium | reverse complement strand
CTAAAAATTGTATCCAAAAAGTTTAATTTTGTAAATAAAAGCTGCTATCTCATCTATATCGTCTAAGTTTAATATTTCTAAATTAAAATTGTTTAATTTTTTATACTCATCTTTTGGGATATCTTTTATAGCAACTGCATCTAAAAATGGCAAATAGCTCTCTTGTATGCTATCTCTAAACACCCCTATTCTTGGTGCTTGTATGTGTTTTAGCCCTTCTATAAAAACTAAATCGCTACCCTCTGCTATATCTAATAGTTTTTTCATACTTGATTGTTCATTAGAAAAATAAGTTGTTCTTTTAGGGCTTGTAACAATAACATTTGCACCACTATCAAAAAACTTAGCGCTGTCTTTGCCTTTTGTGTCAAACACCGCTTTGTCTTTTGGGTCGTGTTTTATAACTGTTATTTTAAAACTAGCCTTTAAAAGCTCAACTAATTTTACTATTAAAGTGGTTTTCCCGCTATTTGATGGTCCGCTAAATGCTACTATTTTCATATTTGTCCTTTAATTATTTTAAAATTATCAATAGGTATTGACTTTTTATATATTTGTATATACAATGATAACTTAAAAAACAAAAAAGATATAAAATGGATATAAATATAGTAAATTCTTTGGAAAAGAATGCACTAAAGGCAAGTAGATTTGATTTTTTCAAAATGGGTATTGGCTTGTTTTTTATTATAGGGGTTGGTGCTTTTAGCATAATGAGCACGGGTATGTTTTCTAGCAATGCTTTTTTGGTGATTGCTACTATTTTTGGTGCTTATATGGCTATGAATATAGGCGCAAACGATGTGGCAAATAATGTTGGGCCTGCTGTTGGCTCAAAAGCTCTTACTATGTTTGGAGCTATTGTTATAGCTGCTATTTTTGAAGCAAGTGGTGCTTTTATAGCTGGTGGCGATGTTATATCTACCATTAAAAAAGGCATTATAGATATTGATTCTTTTGATGGAGATGTAGATACATTTGTTTGGGCAATGAGTGCATCTTTGTTGGCAGCAGCACTATGGCTTAATTTGGCAACTTTTATTAAAACTCCTGTTTCTACAACTCACTCCATTGTTGGTGGAGTTATGGGTGCTGGAATCGCTGCTTTTGGTGTTGGCGTTGTTGCTTGGGGAACTATGGGTAAAATTGCTCTTTCTTGGATAATATCTCCAGTTATGGGTGGTGTAATTGCTGCTATTTTTTTATTCTCTATCAAAAAAAATATTTTGTTCAAAAAAGACAAAGAAAAAGCAGCTATGAGGTGGGTTCCTGTTTATATAGCCATTATGACTTGGTCATTTGTTGTGTATCTAACACTTAAGGGGCTAAAAAAGATATGGCCTGAGATTGTAGATATCTTGCCATTTTTGCCAAATGAGCATAAACCGAGCTTTATTGTTGCTAGTGTATTTGGGCTTATTGTAGCTATCATTGTTTTTGTTGTTGTTAAAAGAATATTCACAAAAAGAGCAAAGAAAGGCAAAGAAAGTAATATTGATGCAAATGCATACTTTACAATACCTCTAATATTTGCCGCAGCATTGCTTAGTTTTGCGCATGGTGCAAATGATGTGGCAAATGCCATTGGACCATTGGCAGCTATCAATGATGCTATAAGCTCTGGCTCCATAAGCTCTAGCGCTCCAATTCCGTTGTGGATTATGGCGGTTGGAGCATTGGGTATTGCTCTTGGTCTTGCGCTATATGGACCAAAACTAATAAGAACAGTAGGTAGCGAGATCACAGAGCTTAACCAAACAAGAGCATTTTGTGTGGCATTAGCAGCTTCTATAACTGTTATTATAGCCTCTCAGCTTGGATTGCCGGTTAGCTCTACGCATATTGCTATTGGTGGTATTTTTGGTATTGGTTTTTTACGAGAATATTTGTATGACATAAACGACACAAAAGATATAGAAGAAAAAAAGAAACACACTGAAAAAGTAAGAAAAATGATCAAAGTAATGCACGATGAGCTAGATAGGCTTACAAAGAAAAAAGAGAAGAAAAAAAGCGACTATCAGCAAATAGTAAAAGTGTATGAAAGAATTGACTCAAGCGAATCGCAACTAGAAGTTTTGCAAAAAGATCTAAAACATTCTAAAAAAGCTGTATATGTAAAAAGAGGAACTATCAAAAAAATAGTAGCGGCATGGATTATAACCGTTCCTGCTGCTGGTGCATTATCTGCGTTGATATTTTTTACTATTAGAGGCATTGTTGTATAAGCTATGAATATTAGAATATTGCTTTTATTATTTGTTTTTGGCACATTATTATATGTGTTTTCACTAAGTGGTGATTTTAAAATTATCACAGCAGGTGTTGCTATATTTTTGTTTGGAATGCTCTCATTAGAGAGAGGCTTTAAAGTGTTTAGCGGTGGGGTTTTGTCTAAAATATTAGAAAAAAGCACAAACAACACTATCAAGAGTATATCTTTTGGGGCTGTTGCCACGATGGTTATGTTTTCAAGCTCTCTTGTGTCTATTTTGACTATTTCATTTATTAGTGTTGGGATTATTGGCCTTATTCAAGGTATTGGGATTATCTTTGGAGCAAATATCGGAACAGCTCTTAGTATATGGATTATTGCAGGGCTTGGTCTAAAAATAAAAATTTCAGCCTACGCTCTACCTATGCTTGTATTTGCTATTATTCTTGTTTTTCAAAAATCAGACACCTACAAAGCAATTGGTTATATATTAGCCGGATTGGGGTTTTTGTTTTTAGGAATATCTTATATGAAAGATGGTTTTGAAGCTTTTAAGAGTGCGATAGACCTCTCAGCTTATGGTGGGGTTGGGTTTAAGTTTTTGATGATTTATACTCTTATAGGGCTTTTGGCTACTATTATAATGCAAAGCTCGCATGCTTCGTTGATTATTGCTATTACTGCTTTATCTACTGGGCAAATATCTTATGAAAATGCAATAGCATTAGCTATTGGGGCAAATATCGGAACAACTATAACTGCAATACTTGGATCTCTTGGCTCAAATATTACTGGCAAAAGATTAGCCGGTGTGCATTTGATATTTAATATTATCACAGGGCTTATTGCGCTTGTATTCATACATCAATTTACTGATTTAGTTGAGATTATAAGCACCAATATTGGAATAGCAGATGATAATCACGCTCTAAAATTGGCAGTATTTCATACTTTATTTAATCTAACAGGTGTTTTGCTGATGTCACCTTTTATTAAACAATTAGCAAATTTGGTTTCTAAGATATTAAAAGACAAACAAAATGAAAATAAGGGTGAATTTTTAACATCAAAATATCTATCTAAATCAGCATTGCATTCCACTGATTCGCTTGTTGTTAGTATTGTGCAAGAGACAAAACATCTATTTAGCAATGCTTTTATTGCAATCTCAGATAGCTTGGGAATAGATACAAAATATATAAATAGCGATAAGAATCTTAAAAAAATACCAATTTATGTGCAAAATGCAGAAAATATAGACACATTATATGATAAAAGGCTAAAAACTATTTTGATGGACATTTTAGAGTATTCTACTAAAACACAGAATATGAATCATAAACAAATAGATACAATAAATAAAATAAGATTATCTACCAAAAATATGACTTTTGCTGTAGACAACATTGCATTATTGCAAGATGGTGGTATGCAAGAGTATTTTAAAACAAAAAATACATATATACAACAAGAGTATAAAAATATCATCATTACCATAGCTCACACAATAAGAGAAATAAATAAAGCTCTAAAAACTTCAAAAAGAAATGAAGCAATGTTTCTATTATCTAAAACAAAAGTATATATTCATAAATACAACGCAAAGGCAAATACCACTATTAGTAAACTTATTCAAAAATCTCATATTAGCATAAAAATGGCATCATCTTTGATGAATGATAATAATTATGCCTTACATATTTGTAATAATCTTATTTCTATGGTGCAAGTGCTAATATATTATGGAGTGTATAGTTTGCATTTAAATAATGCTGATATAAAACATATACTAAAAGATGCAAAAAAAGATTCATTCAACACTAAAAATTCGCAAAATTCTATTACAAAAGAAACCTTCTTTGAAGAAGTTAAAAATAAAATAAACCAAATGGATATACATAAGTCTAAGCATAAATTAAATGACTTATTAAATCTTTATGATGGCTTTAATAAACAAGCAAATGGTATTTTGGCATCAATAAGTAATGCTACAAAAGCAAAAGAGCATTATGAAGATTTAGAGATCATAAAATATCATATTAAAAAAATATATAAAATAGTAGATAAAATAATAATTAAAAATAGTAATCTCTAAATTTAATATACAAAGCATACCTGCCATACCTACAAAAGGTATTGTTGCATATTAAATATACAAAAAATAAAAAATACAATAAAATTGTTTTGTATGATGAGAGCCTAAATAAAGAAGTAATTTAGGCTATTTAGAATGATTATAAGTATTCGTTGATTTTGTTAGCGATGTCTTCTTTGCTTGATACGCCAACTAGAGCATCAACTTGCTCGCCGTTTTTGAAAATCAAAATAGATGGAATTGATCTTATGCCATACTTAACACTTAATTCTTGGTTTTCATCTGTGTTTACTTTGCATATTTTAGCTTTGCCATCAAAGTCTTGCGCTAACTCTTCTATAACAGGAGCTAACATTTTACAAGGTCCACACCAAGGTGCCCAAAAATCTACTAAAACTACCCCTTCTTTGATTGTGCTATCAAAGTTATCTTCACTTAAATCTATATATTTACTCATATTTTATCCTTTTGTTTGATGTAATAAATTATAAAACATTATAGCTTAAAAACACTAACACCTCTTCCGCCTTGGTTTGATGAGCCGTGCTTAAAAGACGATATATTCTTGTTATTTTTTGCAAATTCTCTTACAAGTTTACTAAGAACTCCATTTCCATATCCGTGTATTATTGCAACCTCACTAAAACCGGCAACCAAACTATCAGATATAAACTGCTCTAATTTATCTTCTGCTTCATCGTATTTGCACCCTCTAATATCAAGTTTTGTTTTAGCATTATTATTGGACATTACCTTTTTTAAATTTACTTTTAGGGTTTTATTGTTTTTTGTATTATCTTGGCGATCTTTAATTATATTTTTTAACAAAACTTGCATTTTAATACCACTATCAGATTCTATGATGGCTATTTGTTTTTTGGAATTTAGCTCAACTATTACAGCATTTGAATTGTTAAATTTTATTTTATCGCCTATTTTTAGTTTTGCCTTTTTAATTATAAATAAACTATCAGCATCTTTTGTTGATATACTAGTTCTAAGGGCATGTGCTTTATTTAAGCTTTTGTGAGCATCTTGAATATTATTTTTGGCTATGCTTTTTTTGGCTTCATTTATAGCATTAAAATACTCATTTTTTAGATCACTCAATATTTTATTAAACTTTATTGAATAATCTTTTATCCTATTGCTCATTGCTTGTTTTGATTGCTTTATTCTTTTTAGTTTATGCTGCATCTTTTTTTGTGTGTGTTTTAGCTGATAATTCAAATCAATATTAGCCTGTATAAGCTCATTTGTTTTGTTTTTATCATCACCATACACCTTTTTGGCATTTTGTATTATGTTGTCAGATATACCATATTTTAATGCAGTCTCAAAAGCATAGCTTTTGCCAATAGTTCCTTTTAAAAACTCATATTCAGGTTTAGAGTTTTGCTCATCATACAATGCTGCAAAAAGCTCACAATAATTAGTATCTGATAATAATTGTGCTAATCTTTTGTGATGTGTTGTTGCTATTATTTTGGTATTTGCTTTTGCTAAATATTCTAACATCACCCTAAAAAGCGACGCCGCTTCATCGCTATCTGTTCCAAGCTCTATTTCATCTACACCTACAATAGTTGCACAACTTTG
>CAZXTK010000060.1:0-5939 GCA_964643665.1 uncultured Campylobacterales bacterium | reverse complement strand
ATATATATAAGATTTTTTGATATTGTTCATTATTGTTGTCATTGTTTATCCTTTTTGTTTATTTATATATTGCAAATATTCATTAATGGCTAAAATATTATCATAACAAATTTTAATCTTCATTTTTTTATATTTTATTTTGCATTATAATAATTTTGCAAGTTTTATATTAGTGCAAAAAATGTCTTCTGTGAGTAAAATAAAGCACTATGTTGTTTTCTTTTGCGCACTCTATAACCTCATCATCCCTTATAGAGCCACCTGGCTCTATAATACAAGCCACCCCTATTTTAGCCCCAAGCTCAATAGAGTCTTTAAAAGGAAAAAACGCCTCACTCGCCATAATACAGCCTGATAAGTCCACTTTCATATCTTGTGCTTTTTTTATAGCGCTATGAGTTGCATCTACCCTACTTGTCATACCCATACCAATAGCTAAAAGAGTTGCATCTTTTACAAACACAATACAATTAGACTTGCTAAGTGCAGAAATGGCATTTGCAATAATCATATCTTGCATTTGCTCTGCACTTGCTTTGTTTGGTGTTTTTAGCTCACTATTTATAACCTCATCTTGCAATATCTTGTCGCTTTGTTGATACAAAATACCGCCATCTATTTGCTTGTAGCTATGTGCTGATTTTTTTATTTTTAGCATAGGTTTTATGCCGTTTTTTTTGCATTGGAGTATTTGCTCGTTAGAGTATTGTGCAAAAAGTTTGATGCGTTTTTTGCATTGGAAAACTTCTAAAGCCTCAGCAGTAAAAAACGGAGCATAGATAACTTCAAAATATATACCACTTTGTTTTATTTTGTCGGCAAACTCTTTATCTACAATTTCACTAACACACATAACCCCACCATAAGCAGATACACTATCACACACCAAAGCTTTGTCAAAAAGCTGAGATATATCTTCATTGCTATTGCTTAGAGCAAAACCACATGGGTTGCCATGCTTTACAATAGTTATTGCTTTTTTATCATTATCCAAAAGAGATGTTGTGATTTTTAGCGCATTTGATAGATCTAATAAGTTATTAAAAGAAGGTTCTCCTTTGATGATATGAAAATCGTCAAGAAAATCTCCATCTAATCCGTCATTTTGATAAAGAGCACCTTTTTGATGTGGGTTTTCTCCGTATTTTGTATTCATTACTTTATCGCCGACTATAAACAATTTGTTTGGCAATTTAGTAGTAGGCATTTTTTCATTGTTAGTGTAGGTATATTCATTAAAATGATTTGCTATAAAACAATCATAAGATGCTGTGTGTTCATATGCCTTTATCATAAGAGATTTTCTAAACTCATAATCGCAGGTGTCATTTACAAGAGCGTCAATTATAGGCGTATAATCTTCGTAATTGGTTACTACAATAACATCTTTGAAATTCTTTGCTGCAGCTCTTATCATTGTAGGACCGCCTATGTCTATGTTTTCTATAAGCTCATCAAATGTAGCATTATTTAATACGCATTGTTTGAATGGATATAAATTTACACATACTAAGTCTATATCTTCTATACCTAATCGTTTTTTTTGTTCTTGGTGGTTTGTATCGTCTCTTTTGTTTAAAATACCGCCGTGTATCATAGGGTGAAGTGTTTTTACCCTACCATTAAAACATTCTGCAAATTTGGTAATCTCGCTAACTTCAATAACCTCAACCCCGTTTTCTCGTAGGGTTAAAAATGTCCCGCCTGTGCTTACTATCTTGTAGCCTAACTTTATCAAAGAGTTTGCAAAATCAACCACTCCTCGTTTGTCGCTAACGCTTAGTAGCGCATACATTATTGCAACTCCTCTTTTATTTTGTTTGTATCAAATTTTTTGTTTAGGTATTTAGCAATAATCTCGCCATCTCTCATAGCATTTGATAGTGAGCTTGTAGCACCAGGTGATGGTGTCATATTAAATATTATTCCTTCTTTTGTGTCTATACTTGCCTCACCCATAGTTAGTTGTTGCTTGCTCTTATCTAAAATCTGCCCTCTAATACCACCAAAACCTTTTGCATAATAAATGTCTTTTTCTCTTAATGATGGCACAATTTTTTGAGCTTCTTTCAAAAATAGCTTTTTGTTTATTATAGGCACTTCAAATGCAAAGTTTTTTAGCACAAAATTTCTAATATCTTTATCTTTTATCAAATCAAATAATATTTTTGCAATAGTGCTATCAAACCTCAAAGACTTTACAAAATCTTTGAATGTTGAGCCTTTAAACATCTCTAACTTTGGCATTGCAAGAGCAGTTGGTCCAAATCTTGTGTGTTCGTATTCTAAAATATCAGGATCACCGTGAATTGCAGCAAAAGGGAGCTTTTCGTTTTGGATAGTATATACTTTGCCGTTTAGTATCTTTTTGTTAGACATATAAAAACTCCCAGATATCGGAAGCAAGCCATACTCAAGCCCATAACCCATACTATGCGCCATTAGCAACGAGTGAGCCCCAGCATTTACCACCACGCTATCAGCTGTATATTTTGCATCTTTTGTTTGTATATGAAACTTTCCGCCGAGTTTTTTTATCTGTGTAACTTGTGAGTTAAAAAACACATCATAAGATTTGTTTTTATCTTTTTTTGCACTTTGTTTTGCTCTTTTTACAAAATCAACACTAAGCTTATGGTAATTTACTGTTCCCCAAACACTAGTGTAGCCAAGCCCTACTATATTTTCTTTTCTTGCCTTTTTACTACTATCATAATATACTTTTGGCTCTATTTTTTTGATATCGCTTTTTTTAAAAAACTCCAAATTTGGCATAAATTCTCTAAACTCTTTATGTCTTTTCTCTACAATTTCAACTTCCTTGTCGCCTACACCCAAAAGCATTTTACCTCTTTTGAATATTACTTTGTTTTGGAGTTTATATTTCTCGCAATATTTTACTATCATATTTGCAGTAAGGCTTACTTTTTTGGCTTTTTCAAGATTGTAGTTTGTTTCTATATCGCCTACGTGTATGGTTTGAGAGTTTGCATTTGCATTAGAATTTAGTGTAGAGAGGTCTTCGTATTTTTCTAACAAAACAACATTGTTGATATTGCTATATTCACTAAGCTCATAAAAAAGAGCACATCCGCTAATCCCTCCCCCTATGATTGCTACTTCGTAATGGTTTTTGCTATCCACTTTTTTTCCTTGATATTGGGTTTAATGCCCTATTCTAACAAAAAACAATTAAAACTAAAAAGCTTAGCTTATATGCAATAGGGTAAATATTTGCTTTTGGGTGTTTTGTATAAAATTATTGAGAGGTTGTAATTGTTTGGTGCTTTTTTGCACAATTACACTTGCTATTAGCGCTATGATAAATGCACCAAAGATATCTATTGGATAATGCACACCTACATATACTCTTGCAAAAGCGCCTAAAAGAGCAAGAGTGAATATGCAAAAAGCTATTGTTTTGTTTTGCAGATGAGAGCATAAAGATATTGCAATAGCAAACAAAAAGGTGGAGTGATCTGACACAAAAGAGTTATCGTTTGCGTGTGTGATTAGGTTTGCACCCTCATAATCTATAAATGGGCGATTAGAATAAAAAAGCAAACCTACTAAAAAGCTAAGAGATAGGGCTAATAGCACACTAAAAAAGGCATATACGGCGATATCTTTTTTATTAGACGCAAAATACATAATACACAAGAGAGCTATAAAAATATATGGCATAAGAGAGCTTGCATATACAAAAAAAGAATCTATCAAACTATTTTTGTGGGTAAATTGGTTGATGTATAAAAATAGATCTTTGTTGATTTGTGCAATATTCATTTTATTATTTTATATGTGTTTTGCTTATGCTCAATATACTCAAAATCATCAAACATTGTGTTAGAGTCAGCCTTAGTCCATAAACCAACCTTGCCACCATGTGCAATATGGCTATCTTTTAGGTCAATATATTTTTTGCCATTTAAAAATACTTGTATTCTATCGCCTTTAAAAACTACTTTAAGAGTTGAGTATTTGTTTGATTCAACTTTTGCATCCACATATTTGATAGTGTTTCTATATCCATCTTTTACATAATACAAAGCAACATTATTCTCAAGTGCATTTGCTCTTGCTACATAGTATTCATCTTTGTTTTTAAATCGCCAAATTAACCCACCACTTCTATCAATTCTTCCAGATATTGGCTTGAACTTTACGCTAACTTGCCCGTCTTTTAGATTAGAAGTTTGCAAAACACACCAAGGAAAACTACCAACCCCACTTTGCGCTAAGGCATTTGGCTTGCTTGGTGTGAGCTCATCTTTTGTAACTCGCCATTTATAATTGCCCATTCCTGTTATGCCTTCATTCCAATTAGTTGGTGTTTTGTTTATTTTATCTGTATCAAAACCTATTTTTTGGGCGTTTAAAATAGAGTTTAGCAACAATGCAATAAATATAATTTGTGATGTTTTTTGCACAATAATCCTTTTTGTTTTTGATATTATAGCCTTTTTATATATAATCACATAATGATAAAAACAATAAAAGATTTTGCAGAGTTAGTTGCCTTTTCTCACTCTATATTTGCCCTACCTTTTATATTTATGGCAATGGTGATTAGTGCAAATGGGTGGTTTGGGTTTTATCTTTTATTGCTTGGTGGCTTATGTGCTGTATTTGCAAGAAACACTGCTATGGCTTTTAATAGATTGGTAGATGTTGATATTGATAAACAAAATGCAAGAACCCTAAACCGCCCAAGTGTAGATGGCAGAATATCTAAGAGTGCTATGATAATATTTACACTTACAAATGCTATCGCTTTTGTTGTATGCTCTTATTTTATAAATGAATTAGCCTTTAAGGTTAGTTTTTTTGTTTTGCTTATTTTGTGCGCATATTCTTATATTAAAAGATTTAGCGCGCTCGCTCATATATTTTTGGGTTTTTGTTTAGCACTCTCACCAATTGCAGGTTCTATCGCAGTTAGTAGCGATGTATTTGTTTGGACTTTGCTTTTAAGCGCTGGGGTTGTTTGTTGGGTTAGTGGGTTTGATCTGCTTTATTCATTGCAAGATATGCAAATAGATAAAAGGCTAAAACTACACTCAATTCCAGCCAAGTTTGGAGAGGCAAAAACATTTATATTTGCAAGAGTGCTTCATTTTATTGCTATTTGCTTTTGGGTTTGGTTTGTGTATGAAGCACAACTCTCAATTATTAGCTTTGCAGGTGTTGGTGTGGTGGCGTTTTTGCTTGTCTATCAGCATTATATTATAAGAGATAATTTAGAGCGAATAAACAAGGCTTTTTTTACAAGCAATGGTTTTGTTAGTATTGCTTTTTTGTTTTTTGTGTGTTTGGATATTGCTTTCATTCATTAAATACTTAGTGATAAGTAAAATGCTGATATAATTTAAAAATTTTATACAAAAGGATACAAATGTTACTTAAAGGCAAAAAAGGTGTTATTTTAGGATTAGCAAACAATAAATCTATTGCATATGGTATAGCAAAAATAGCTCACGAGCAAGGGGCACAAATAGCATATACTTATATGAACGAGAGATTTGCACCAAAGGTTCAAAAAGCAACAAAAGATATAGATGGCAAATTGTTTTATCAATGCGATACAACAAACCCAGATGAAATAAAAGCATTAGCAAAAAGTTTAGAGAAAGATATGGGAAAGATTGACTTTATAGTTCATTCTATCGCATTTGCAGACAAAGAAGGGCTTTGCGGGAATTATTATGATGTTAGCAAAGAAGCATTTTTGAAAAGTTTAGAGATATCTGCTTATTCTTTGGTAGAGATTACAAGAGAGCTAAAACCATTGCTAAACGAAAACAGCTCAATACTAACTCTAACTTACTATGGTGGTGTAAAATATATACCAAACTATAACCTTATGGGTGTAGCAAAAGCAGCACTTGGTGTTTAGGGTTCTTATGGAAGATATCCATTTTTGACCCGACAATGCTGTC
>CAZXTK010000059.1:0-6534 GCA_964643665.1 uncultured Campylobacterales bacterium | reverse complement strand
CAAGATATTGGATTTCGTGGGGATATATATAAAAAGTAATATTTGTTTTAATAGAAGGAATGTAGCAGTCGTTAAATTTTATATACCTATTGACAAATAGGCAATATTCGCCTGCAATATACTAGACCCTTATAGATTTATTAAACTTCAAGACTTAATGGGTTAGAAACTTTTTAAACATTTTTTAGATGAGATTGGCGAATATAAAGACACTATGTCACTTTTAGATATGTTAGATAAGTTAGAAAAATTTGAAATAGTAGAAAATGCAAAAGAGTGGTTAAGTTATAGAAAACTTAGAAATAAACTCACACACGAATATCCACATAATAAAGAGGATGTTATAGAGGGGATAACAATTTCTATGGATGTATTTAATAAAATAGAGTTGGTTTTAGAAAAAATAGAAAATAAGTTTATATAAACTTTTTGGTTGCAATAATAAATAATATGATTAAATAATAACAGCCATTGCAAAAACTACATCAAATCACGAAATGGCTTTTGTCGCTTTTTTGGTAAATGATGAGGTAAATTATAATTTTTAACTAATTTTTGTTCTTTTTGTTCTATAATCTTCTCTCTTTTTATTGATTCGCATACATTAACTTGAGCTTGGGGGTATTTTTGTGATATTTTTATCTTATTATCTTCAATGTGGAATATAAAATTTTAAGCCAACAATAAATACTCCTTGCTTAGCACAACTAATAATTTGCTACCTAATGAATAATAATAATTAGTGTATAATAAAAACAATTTAAGCACACACAAACATAAACAAAGGGGAACACTTTGAGCGATTTGCTTTTTAGAAAAGAATACATTTTAGTTGCGTTTATGTTTGCTATTTTGTTGATTATTATTGTTCCTTTAAATACACTTTTGTTGGACTTTTTTCTTGTTTTGTCGCTATCAAGTGCAGTTTTAATACTGCTTTTATCCCTTTTTGTAAAAAAACCAACTGATTTGAGCACCTTCCCTACTTTGTTGTTGGTGTTGGTGTTGTTTCGTCTTGCATTAAATATTGCAACAACAAGGTCTATCCTTAGCGATGGGCATTTGGGTGTAGAGGCTGTTTCATCTATTATAGCCTCGTTTGGTAAGTTTGTTGTTGGTAATAATATGGTTATAGGTGTAATTATATTTATAATACTTGTTTTAATAAATTTTATAGTTATAACAAAAGGTGCAGGTAGGGTTGCAGAAGTTAGAGCAAGATTTGCGCTTGATGCTTTGCCCGGAAAGCAAATGGCAATAGATGTAGACCTAAACGCAGGAAACATAACAGAAGAGCAAGCAAGTTTGCGAAGAAGACAATTAAATGATGAGCTTAGTTTTTATGGAACAATGGATGGTTCTGCCAAATTCGTAAAAGGCGATGCAATAGCTGGAATACTTATTACAATAGTAAATATAATAGGTGGGCTTTTGATAGGGATATTCAAATACGATATGAGTGCGCAAGAGAGCACAGAAGTATTTACAATTTTAACAATTGGTGATGGATTGGTTAGCCAAATACCATCTTTGATTATCTCAACCGCAGCGGCTATTATAATAACAAGAAGCAATGGCGATGATGAAGATAATTTTGCAAGAGGAACAATAGGGGAAATTTCAAAAGATTCAAGAGCTTTGATGATAACTGGTTTTGCCTTGGTTATGTTTGCTTTTGTTCCAGGGTTTCCTGTTGGAATACTCCTTGTTATGGGCTCTTTACTTATGCTTATTGGTTATACGGTTTTTTCTATCCAAACAAATCAAGATAATTTATTATCACGAACTTTTAGCACAACTGATAAAGGTATTGTAGATAAAACAATTATGGATAAAGATGAGCTAAGAGAGCATAAAAAAGAATTTAACAAACAAAATGAACAAGCGGTGTTAAATAAAGCATTAAAATTAGATATATGTGAGCTAAAATTGGGCTCTTTATTGTTGCCCTTAGCTTCATCAAACACAAGTGAGCTTTTAGACAAGATAAAAAATTTAAGGGTGAAAATAGCCAAAGAATTAGGTTTTATTATTCCTAAGATTAAAATCACAGACGATAATAAATTAGAGCCAAATGAATATGCATTTTATATAAAAAAAGTGCCAGTAGCAAAGATTAAAATTGAGCCAAATAAATTTTTGGTTATGGGTGATATAGAAAAAAAGCCCGTAACTGGTATTAAAACCAAAGACCCTGTTTTTGATATGGATGCCTTGTGGATAGAGCCAAGCAAAAAAACAGAGGCATTGAGCAAGGGTCTAAGTGTTATTGATAATGCAAGTGTTATATCTGCACATATTGCTGAGCTTATAAAACAACATTCACAAGATATTTTGACAAGAGATGATATTGCTAATAATTTACAAAAACTACAAGATGAATTTCCAGCTATCATTGACGATATAAATGCCATACAAGACAAAGGCGTCGTTTATAGAGTATGCAAAGAATTGCTTAAAGAAAATGTGCCAATTGTGGATATGCTTAGCATTATTGAGGGCATTTTAGATGCATATTCTGTTGTTGGTGGCAATCAAACTCTACCTATAATACCACTAACTGCTTCTGTTAGGCAAAAATTATATAGACTAATTACTAAGACTTTTACAGATAAAGATGGCAAAATTCATTTGTTGGTGCTAAGTAACCCCCTCACACAGGATTTTTTGAAAAATTTAATAGAAGATACTACGGGGCATAGCAAAATACAAACAAGTGTGGGTGTGATGAATAGTTTTATAAAAGAAATTCAAGAACAATTAGATGCTTTAAAGCAAAAGGGCATAATGAGTGTTGTATTATGTGTTGATGAAAAACTAAGAAAGCCACTTAGCGATCGTATTCATAGCTCCAATATAGATATAAATGTGCTATCATTTGAAGAGGTTGATACTAATAGCTCTTATGAAATACATGCAACCTTACAAGCAAAAGACGAAACACAACAAGAGCAAGAAAACACACAAAAGGATTGAGATGAAAATTATTTTTAGAAAGTTTTTAATAGGAGCACTTGCGTTTTTGCCATTTTTTGTAATTTATTTATTATTAGTATGGCTAAAAGGCTTTGGGATTGATTTATTTTTATATTTTTCTGATTTAGTAGGCTCACATTTGGGTGCAATTGTGCTACTTTTGCTATCTTTTTATGGAATATATTTAATAGGCTCATCCATAGAAAAAGCTGGTAAGTCTTTTGTTATAAATTTATTAGAACAAGCAATACAAAAAATACCAGCTATAAACTTTTTATACTCTGCTATTAAAAAAATATTAGATATATTCTCTCAAAAAAACAACGACTCAAAGGGTGTTGTGTTGGTAGAGTATCCAAATGATGGCTTGTGGGTTCCTGCATATGTGCTAAACAAACAAGATGATGTATTGATTCTTTTTGTGCCAACAAGCCCTAACCCTACGAGTGGATATGTTGTTATAGTCCAAGAGAGCAAGATATTACATACCGACTTATCAGTAGCAGAGGCATCTCAGTTTATAGTAAGTATGGGCTCAGACTTTGTTAGAGCAGAACATATAAGCTCACTTATAACAAAAGCAGATAAGCAAAGAGCAAAAACAAACAAAACAACAAAAGTAACACAGAAAATATCACAAAGTGCTAAACCAATAAGGCTAAGTAAGGCAAAACAGATAGCTCAAAAAACAATCAAATCAACCACAACGAGCAAAGAGAAAAAATGATAGATTTAAAATTATTTCAAACAAATTTTGCACAAATAAAAGACTCTTACAAAAAAAGAAACATAGATATTGGTATTTTACACACCATCAAAACAAAACTTAGCGATATAAAACAGCTACAAGCAAAATTAGAAGAGCAAAATGGTGTTATGAATAAATTAGCCAAACAAATAGGTGAGCTAAAAAGAGCAAGCACGCCACAAAGCAAAGATGAGCTAAGTAAAATATCAGCACAAACAGGGCAGATAAAACAAAACATAATCAGCTTGAAAGACGAGATAAATAATGCGCTCTCAAGCATAAATGAAAGCCTGTATTCATTGCCAAATTTACTTAGCGATGATGTGCCAATTGGAGAGAGTGAAGATAATAATGTAGTGATAAAAACTTATGGCAATATTCCTAAGTTTGATTTTGAGCCAAAAGCGCATTATGAGCTAGGCGAGAGTAATAATATTATAGATTTTAAACGAGGCGTTAAGATTGCAAAGAGCAGGTTTAGCGCATATGGTGGAGATGGTGCAAAAATAATAAATGCATTGATAAGGTTTTTTATAGAGCATAATCAAAAACACGGATTTAACACTTGGCATATTCCATTTATGGTAAATGAAAACGCACTCTTAGGCACAGGGCAATTGCCAAAGTTCAAAGATGATTTGTTTAAAATAGAGAATGAGAATTTGTATCTGCTACCAACTGCCGAAGTGGCACTTACTAATTTATATAATGATGAGATTATAAAACACGAAGATTTACCTATAAAGATGAGCGCTTATTCGCCTTGTTTTAGAAAAGAAGCAGGAAGCGGGGGAGTTGATACAAGAGGGATCATAAGGCAACATCAGTTTGATAAGGTTGAGATAGTTGCAATTACTTCACAAGAGCAAAGCGATGATATGTTTGAGGCTATGGTTGAGTGTGCTAGCTCGCTTTTAGATGAGCTTGGGTTGGCATACCAAAAAGTAATGCTATGTAGTGGGGATATTGGTTTTTCTGCTAATAAAACAATAGATTTAGAAGTTTGGTTTCCATCGCAAAATTGTTATAGAGAAATAAGCTCAATATCTAACACGGGTGATTTTCAAGCAAGAAGAGCAAAAATAAGATACAAAAACAAAGATGGCAAAAACACTCTTGCACACACTCTAAATGGCTCATCATTAGCAGTTGGCAGAGCTTTTGGTGCCATAATAGAAAACTATCAAACACAAGATGGAAGCATACAAATACCAAAAGTTTTACAAAAATATCTATAAATTTATATAATGAGACTTAGCAAAAAACAACTAAAAAGCTACAATAGTAATGGCTATATTATACTAAGGGGCTTTTTGTCAAAATCAAAATGCAATAAAATATTAAAAGTAGCAAAATATCATCTAAAAAATAAAATACAGCCAATAGAGAGTGAAGTTGATTATCACTCCAAAACAAAAAACGACAGAATACATTTATTAAACTACAACACAATCACAAACCAAACCCCAAGAAGGCTTCGGCAAGCATATAGTAGAGATAAGGTATTTAAAAAATGGATGAAAAACACAAAAATTCGCCCAATTTTAAAACAAATTTTAAAAGATACACCAACTCTTGTGTTAGCTCATCATAATTGCATAATGACAAAAATGCCAAAAACAAGCACCAAAACTAAGTGGCACCAAGATGCCAGATATTGGGCATATGAAAATGACAATCTAATAAGTGTTTGGCTTTCTTTGGGTGATGAGAGCAATAAAAACGGCTCTTTGAGCTTTATACCAAAATCTCATAAAATGAAATTTAGCAAAAAATGTTTTGATAGCAAAGATTATTTTGATAGTAAAGATCACAAAAACAAAAAGCTAATAAAAACAAAAATAACCACCAAGCTAAAAAAAGGCGATGTTGTTATTTTTCATTGCAAATTGCTACATTGTGCTAACAAAAACAAAACACAAAAAGCTAAAATATCATTTGTTTATACTCTAAAAGGCAAAAAAACAAAAGCGTTAAAAAATACGAGATCGGATAGATTTAGAGAGATTGTTTTAAAATAGCTTTTTGGCAATTAAAATATGATAAAATACTCAAAAACAAAATAAGGCAATACAATGGCAAACTTAAAAGAATATAATTTATCAAAACAAGAGCTATCAAGATTAAATTATGCAAAAATAACAACTAAAAATGGTTCTATGATATTAAAATTATATACAGATGATACTCCAAATACGGTTGCTAATTTTGCACATTTAGCAAAGCAAGGGTTTTATGATGGGCTTGTTTTTCATAGAGTAATAGAGGGCTTTATGGCACAAGGTGGTTGCCCAGATGGCACAGGAATGGGCGGTAGCGATGATGTTATTGCTTGTGAGTGTGTAGAGCAAAAAAACATTCATACAAGAGGCTCTATATCTATGGCACATGCTGGCAGAGACACGGGCTCATCTCAGTTTTTTATATGTTTTAACGACACTCCGCATTTAGACGGGGAGCATACGGTTTTTGGAAGCATACAAGATGAAGATGAGGATAGTTTTAGTGTTTTAGATAGTATAAAACAAGGCGATGAGATTGTTAAGATAGAGATTTTAGCCTCTATTTAAGTAACACTAAAAAAGTGTATTTTTAATCTTTATTTTCTTTGCCTTCTTTTTCTTCGCCACTTCGTTTGCTTAGTAAAGGCTCTATGCCTTCTTTTTCTTCGTTCGCTTTGCTCACTTAGAAAGAAGTATATTTTCCTTTTTATTTTCTTTACCTTCTTTTTCTTCGCCACTTCGTTTGCTTAGTAAAGGCTCTATGCCTTCTTTTTCTTCGTTCGCTTTGCTCACTTAGAAAGAAGTATA
>CAZXTK010000058.1:0-6743 GCA_964643665.1 uncultured Campylobacterales bacterium | reverse complement strand
TGAGCTTTTTACTTCTTTATAATTATCAAAAGAAACTCAAAGCTTTAAAGTATTCAGACATCTTATGATATAATTATTTATATCAAGATACTTTTAAGTATTTTAAACTAAATCCTGCAAGTAAGTCTTTGGGGCTAAACAAATAATGAATACGAAAATAGAACTTTTTAGAACATTTTTTATTGTTTGTGTGCTATCTGCTTTTGCATTTAGTGTGGCTGATGCAAAAATAGTCTATATAAAAAACAAAAAAACAATCAATATATACAAAAAAGCTAGTGTAAAATCTAAAAGAGTAAAGCTTTTAAAGCCTAACAAGAAAAGAATTATCAAAATTACTAAGATTATCAAAAAAGGCAAAAGCACTTGGCTTAAAAGCAAATATGGCTACATTAAAAAAACAAGAAATATAGTATTTATTCACAACATAAAAAGCAAAAAAGCAAAGAATATTGCACGCACTAAAAAGCAAAATGCTACCTTAAATAATAAACCAAATTTAAACAAAGCACCAAGCAGTATAGATATTTTAAAAGGTGAGTTTTACTTCTCGCATAAAGGTGGTTTTTCTCTGCTAGGCTATCAAAAAAAACAAGCACAAAAACTAGGCATAGATACAAACAAAAACAAATATTATGGCAATTGTATTGCTTGTCACTCTAACTCAAAATCAAATGATTTTACCACCTTAGCAATTAAATTTAATCGCCAATATAATATTGAGCGCAACTACAATGGGGATATTTTATTTGATCACATAAAAAACCCAAAAAAATACAATAAAAACTCACAAATGCCTTATTATCATAAAATATTAAGCGATCAAGAGATTGCATATATTGTATATTTTATACAAAGTTTAAAACAATGAATAAGCTAAAAAGAAAATTTATAAAACTAATAAGTGCTATTTTTGTTGCACCTTCGCTACCCATAAAACTGCTTGCAAAACAAGATGAAAATAAAATTAAACTCAATAATTATATAAAAAAAATAGTTGGCAAAAGAACTTTGGTAACAAGCACACAAGTAATAAGCATAAAGGCAAATCCTATTTATGGTAGTGGCGATTTAGTATTTTTGGAAGTAGATGTTAATTATCCTATGATAAGTATGAATAGAATTACTAAAATGTATATATTAAGTAGTGGTAATGATAATATAAAAATAGCAGAAGTGTTTTTTAGTCTTTACAACACTAAGGCCTATTTTAACACTAAAATAAAACTATCAAAATCAGCACCAATTGTTGTATTGATAGAAAATAATAGAAACAAAATTGCACAAGCAATACAATATGTCTATATAAGTGATAATGCGTAATGAAAAATAATATCATACTAACCAATCAAAACATACAAGCTATTATAAATATAAAAAAGTATAAAAACAAAAATGATGTTTATAAGATAACTTTTATTATCAATTTTAATACGAGTTCAACAAATTATATAAAACAAGTTAAATTTTTGGCAAATGATAATCTGATAAGTAAAATTATAACAAGTGAAAATGCAACTCCTACTCCAAGCTACGAAATAATAGCCTCTTTGCCAAATAATGCAAAAATAACAATACAAGCACAAGACAATCACAACAAACAATATGTTTATAAAACAAAAAATAAGAGTAAGTAATGATAATGAATATTTATAAAATTATATTATCTGCGTTTATGATAATTATTTGTAGTAATTTTTCATATGGAGCAAAGCACGATAATGTCACCATATTTAACCCATCTGTATTTGAGATTCACTATGGAGAAAAAATATTTAAAGAATATATTAAAACAGAAAATAATTTAGCAACTTGGCTGGGGATACCTTCTAAAAATCTTAAAAGATTTTTAGCAACTTTCCCAAGAAGCATAAAAAAGCAAAAGAAAATAATAACATTAAAACAAATGCTACAAAAAAAAATAAATAAAAAACTAACAAAAAACGATTATAGATATTTGCTAATTTACATAGCTTATTTGTCCAATAATCAAAGCATCGCAAACAATGATTATAAAAAAACTATCTACAAAAAAGCTATAAAAAAAGGTAAAAGATTATTTAACCAACCAATAGGCAAGATGGGATATGCATGTGTGTTTTGCCACAAATTAGATGGTAAGCAATATTACTATAAAAACCAACAAATACCGCAACTTATTAGCAATACTTTTGCAAATAAATGGCCTGCATACTCTATGAAAAAAGGTTATAGCATATCAATGCAAGAAAAAATAAAAAAGCATTTAAAAGATTTTGCAATAAGCAATAAGCAAATAAACAACAAAGATATTATCAATATAATTTTATACATAAAAAGCAAAAATCAAGACAAAAAACAAATAACTCCTTCTTTTAGCAAATAACAAAATAGCGTTTAAAAAGCTTAAAAGCTTGTTTTAGGTATTCTTATAGTTAAACTTAAAATTAAGGAGAAAATATGAATCAAAAATATTTTATAGCATCTGATCATGCGGGTTACAAAATAAAAGAAGTAGTAAAAAAACAATTACAAGAAAAAGGCTATGAAGTTATAGATTTAGGCTGTCATAGTGAAGATAGAGTTGATTATCCTGATTATGGACACGCCTTAGCAAAAGAAGTTTTGGCAAACAAAGGCTCTTTTGGTGTTTTGGTATGTGGTAGTGGTATAGGTATTAGCATTAGTGCAAACAGACATTATGGCATAAGAGCAGCGCTTTGTCATGATGAATACGGCGCTAAAATGTCAAGAGCACATAATGATGCAAATGTGTTGTGTTTGGGGGCAAGATGCACGAAAGAAGAAGATGTAAGTGTTATTTTAAATGCATTCTTAGAAGGCGAATTTGAAGGTGGCAGACACACTGATAGAGTAAAAAAATTAGATACCCCGCCAAAATAAACATAATAATCTTGATTGCATAAAAGGCAACTTATCTCTAAGTTTATGAAAGATAGAGCAAAAATTGCAATTGTTGGTGGTGGTGCTTCTGGGCTATTTTGTGCAATATTGTGTGCAAGAGCAAAGTTAAATATTGACTTGTTTGAGCAAAATATTAAATGTGGCAAAAAAATATTAGTATCTGGCAATGGCAAATGCAACATATCAAATGCAAATATAAGCTACAAAAATTATCACTCTCACAATAGCAACTTTGTTAAATATGCGATAGATTCTTTTGGTTTTGAGAAGTTTAAAAATTTTATACAAAACATTGGAATTTTACTAACAACAAAAGAAGATGGCAAAACCTACCCTGTAAGCTTTGAGGCTAAAAATGTAGTAAGTATTTTAACTAATTACGCTACTAATTTAGGCGTTAATATAATGCTTGATAAACAAATAACTAAAATAAAACCACTTTTTGGCAAGTATGATTTTATAGTAGTAGCAACTGGCTCAATGGCAGCTACTCATTTGGGTGGTAGCGATATGGGATATAAGTTTGCAAAAGAATTTAACCACAGCATAAAAACCCCCTATCCATCATTAGTGCAACTTCACTCTACAAACAATATAACAAAAAAACTCTCCGGCACAAAAATATATGCAAATGTCAGCCTTTTTATAAATAATAAAAAAGTGCAACAAATTAGCGGGGATGTGTTATTTACTAATTATGGGCTCTCGGGGCTTAGTATTTTAGATATTTCTCAAAAAGCAAGCAAAGCAATAACAAAACAAAGCAATAGCATAAAAGTTGTGTTAGATTTATTGCCTAACTTTAAAACCAAAGAGCTAATAGAGCATATACAAAAAACCAAACAAAACCATCCTAATATGCTATTTATAGATGTCTTATACGGACTTATTGCAAATAAAATAGCAAATGGCATAATGGAGAATGCAAAAATAGACAAACAAATAATAGCTTGTAAAATAAATAATTCAAACTTAAAACAAATAATAAATGCCATAAAATCGTGGAGCTTTGAAATAAACGACACTCACGGTTACAGACATAGCGAGGTTAGTGGTGGTGGTGTGTGTGTTGATGAGATAGATGATAAAACTATGCAATCTAAAAAGAAAAAAAATCTATATTTTTGCGGTGAGGTTTTAGATGTAGTTGGCGACAGAGGTGGTTATAATTTTGCCTTTGCGTGGGCTAGTGCATTTTTAGCAAGCAAAGATATAATACAAAAATCAAACATAAAATAGGCTAATAAATTATTCGAACAAATGCGACAAATACTCATCTAATGATGTATCGCCGTTTATAAATTTTTCATAAATTCTGTTTTTTAAACTCACATAACCATTTTGCTTTGCATATTTTTCTATTTCTTTTAGGGTGGCATTTTGTTGTATTAGTTGAGCCATATTTGTATCAATTTGCAAAAACTCACTAATAACCATTCTTCTATCATACCCACTCAAATTACATTTTATGCACCCCACAGGCTCATATACTTTTTTGGTTTTATACACACTTGGCTTTTTGCAATTAGGGCATAATAATTTGATTAGAGTTTGAGAAACTATCAAAGAAAGCACAGATGAGAGAACAAAAGGTTCGGCTTTTAAATCCATAAGCCTTGTTAGGGTTTGTAAGGCATTGTTAGTATGCAAAGATGCCAAAACCAAATGCCCCGTTAATGCTGCTCTTAAAGCTACATCCAAAGCATTCTTGTCCCTAACCTCGCCTATCATCAAAATATCAGGATCTTGCCTTAAAACATTCACAAGCACCTTTGTATAATCTAACCCAATATCATTGTTTATATTAACTTGCGATATAAAGTCTAAATTATACTCAACTGGCTCTTCTATTGTTATTATTTTTTTATTTGTTGATTTTAGAGAATTTAATATAGAATACAGCGTAGTGGTTTTACCGCTCCCAGTAGCGCCCGTTATCAACACCAAGCCCTTTGTGCGATTTATATTATGTTTTATAGCATTTTTAACTTTACTATCTAAATTTAAACTATTTATATCATAATTTTTATTGTTATGTTCAAGGATTCTAATCACTATGCTCTCGCCATATATCGTTGGTAGGGTGCTTATTCTAAAATCGTATTTTATATTTTTTCTTTTCCTGCTAAATTGCCCATTTTGTGGAAGTCTGCTAACAGATATATCCAAAGATGAGAATAATTTTAAAATAGAGCTAATCATAGGATATAAATCAACTTTATAATTAAAAAATGTTTTTAATGCTCCATTTATTCTAAATCTAATTTTAAGAGATTTATTTGTGTTTTCTATATGTATATCACTTGCATTTTTTGACACTCCGACAAACAGCATTTCATCGCAAAATTTAGATATAAAAGAAGAATTTGCCTCTTTGTTTGATATATTCTTAATTGCTTGTTTATAAAAATTAAACATTTTAATCTTTGTTTTTAGCAAATCAAGCTCAAAATCTAACTCATTTTGTGTAATACTTGTAATCTTTATAGGCTTTTTAAAAAGTAATTGTATATGCTTGGGTAGTTTTATTTCTTTATTAACACAAGCAACACTCACATAAAGCAATTTATCCTCAATAATCAAAAACTGATATTTGGTAAAAATGTCTACATCAAATCTATTATATAAATCAAAATCTATTATTTTGTTTTCTAACCTCATAATAGTAATGCTTATACTAATAATCGCTAAGTCTTAAATTTAGCTCTACATCTTTGCTAAGTTTTTTTATTTATGATTTTTTGCTTGTGGTAGTTTTGCCCACTTTGCTTGTGGCACTCTTAACAAGTTTAGATTTGGTTTTAACTGTTTTTTGTTCATCTGATTTTACTACTTTTCCACCATTTTCAATAATAATTTCATTGACTCTCTCACCGCTAATAACTTCGACCTCTAAAAGCTCCTCGCTCATTTGGATAATTGCTTTTTTATGTTTTTTAAGAGTTTTTAGCACAAATTCATATCTTTGGTTTAGCACTTGTTTAATATAGTTATCAAGAGTTTTTGCCATATCGTCTGAGTATTCTTTTGTACTATGTCCTCCACCTAAAAATGTACTCTTTTGAGAAGATAGAACCATAAGCCCAGCCACAGATGAATCACTCATTCCATAAATGCTCGCCATAGATTTAATAATCTCAGTTGCTCTCTCTAAATCATTTCCAGCACCAGTGCTTATTTCACCAATAAAAACTTCCTCACTAGCTCGCCCACCAAGCAAAACATCAACCTCAGCTATTAGCTCATGTTTTTGCATTAGGTATTTGTTTTCTTCTGGTGTATTTAGAGTGTAACCCAATGCCGATAATCCCCTAGGGACAATAGATACCTTATTTACTTTTTTTGCACCTTTTGTAATTTGTGCAATAAGAGCATGTCCGCTTTCATGATATGATACTATTTCTCGCTCTTTTGGTGATATTCTTCTGCTTTTTTTCTCTAATCCTGCAATTTGTCGCTCAATAGCTTCTGCAAAGTTTTTTGCATTTACATCTTTTGCGCCCGTTCTACCTGCCAAAAGTGCTGCTTCATTTACAATATTTGCCAAATCAGCACCACTAAGCCCTGCTGTCATAACTGCAACATCTCGTAATTTTACATCTTTGTTTAATTTTACACCTTTAATGTGAACTTTTAATATCTCAACTCTTCCATCCAAATCTGGTTTATCTACCAACACTTGTCTATCAAACCTACCCGGTCTTAAAAGCGCAGGATCTAACACTTCTGGTCTATTTGTAGCAGCCAAAACAATAACTGGCGCAATAGAGCTAGAAAACCCGTCCATTTCTGCTAAAAGCTGGTTTAGCGTTTGCTCTCTCTCATCATTTCCACCCATA
>CAZXTK010000057.1:0-7331 GCA_964643665.1 uncultured Campylobacterales bacterium | reverse complement strand
AACTTTTCTTAATGCTGAGTTTGGTTTTTTTGGAGTTGTTGTATAAACTCTTGTGCAAACTCCTCTTCTTTGTGGGCAATTTTCAAGTGCTGGTGATTTTGATTTTTTAATTACTTTTTTTCTTTCTTTTCTAACTAATTGGTTAATTGTAGGCATTATATTCCTTATATTTGGTTTGGTTTTCTTTTGTCCATGCTTCTTAAAAACTGAAAGAAATTATCAGTTTAAAATACTACCTTTAAAAAGACTAACATTATACATAAAAGTATTTAAAAATACCTTTAAATATGAGGTAAAAATTGATTTTTATAAATTTTTGGACTATTTTGGACTATTTTTTACAGACAATTGCCCGATCCACATCCGCAACCTGCGTTTTTGTTGATTTGCTTTTGTGATAGGCGCTCTTTTGTGTCTATGTTAAACTCATCATCGCTTTCAAGTAGTGTAAATGTGTGTTTACCACAAAAACTATCTCTCATTTTGGCAACAATACTTTGAGCTTTTAAGAGAGCATCATCTTTGTTGTCAAACTCTATCTCACCTTCTAATCCGCTTCTTTTGAAGCATCCACATTGGTTTGAAACTTTTACTTTATACATATTATTCCTTTTTGAATGAGTATATAATTATTAGCAAAACAAATCAAGAGCTAATCTTGCATTTTGGGCAAATTCCACTTAAAACTATTAAACTCTCTTCTATTGTATAGTTACTTAGAGAAATAGCTTGTTTCGTTAGATTTGATATGTCTAAATCTACATCCATAATATTATTGCATTTTTGGCATACAATATGCGAATGTTCTTGTTTTGATAGCTCATATACGCTTTTAGATTGTGGTATTTTCACCTCGCTAAGTAATAATTTAGCACTCATGCGTTTTATGTTTTTATATATAGTTGCCAAAGACAAAGCAGGAAACTTGTGTTGCAATAATTTATACATATCATCCACACTAAGGTGACCATTAGTGTGCAATAAGTTTAATATCTCTAATCTTTGAGGTGTTACTTTTAGATTATGCTCTTGCAATATTTTTACACTATTCATAAATTTCTCTTTTTGCTTGCATTGTTTGATTGTTAACAGCATTATACCATATTTAACTATAAGATATTTTATTGATAAGGATAAAAATTATCCATAAGTTAAGTTTTAATATGTCATAATTCTTTTGTGGATAAAAATTATCCCATAAAACTTAAAGGATATAAAATGAGAAAATATGAAACATATAAATGCAGGCACTGTGGTAATAGTGTAGAGGTGCAAAATGTAGGTGGTGGCGAACTTATATGTTGCGATGAGAAAATGCAATTAGTGACTAAAAATTTAACTTTGGTTAATTTGATGAAAGCATTTAGTGGGGAATCACAAGCAAGAAACAGATACGAATATTATGCAAAAGTTGCACAAAAAGAAGGATATAGAGATATTGCTGAGCATTTCTTAAGAGTTGCAAACAACGAAAAGACTCATGCAAAACTTGAGATATCTTTATATAATAGAATGCTAAATAATACTAAGAATAATTTTGGAAACACGCAAGAGAATCTACAATTAGCCATAGATGGTGAGTCTTATGAGAATACATCTATGTATCCTGAGTTTGCAAAAATTGCAAAAGATGAAGGCAATAAAGAAGCTGCTAAGTTGTTTGATAATATTGGAAAAATAGAAATTGAGCATGAAAAAATGTTTAAAGAGTTAAAAGATAGATTACAAAACAATCAAGAGTTTGTAAGTGAAGATGAAAATGAAGCTTGGATATGTGAGGTTTGCGGACATATACACTATGGCAAAAAGGCTTTAAATATGTGCCCTGTGTGCAAGCACCCACAAGAATATCAATCACGACTAAATTCTAAAAAATAAACTTAGTATTAGTTGTTTAAAAAATTAAGCATCTCCTTAGGATAAGGAGATGTAAAAGAATAATCTAATATTTTATATTTATGCGAATGAAGCATTAATCTTGGTGTTTTGTCGTTGTTTTTGCCATATAATCTATCGCCCATAATTGCCAAACCTTTATATGAAAGATGAAGTCTTATTTGATGAGTTAGTCCTTGTTTGATAACTACTTTTACAAAAGAATGATTTTTATCTATCATAAATGGATAAACAATAGTGTTTGCTTCTTTCCCTTTTTTGGCATCTATTATGCTTTTTGCTTGTTTTTTATTAGTAAAGATTGGCATATTTATTTGCATCTCTTCACTAATCCTGCCACTTACAATTGCGCCATATTCTTTGTAAACACGTAGATTTTTAAACTCTTTTATGGCTTTAGCTCTAAATTCTTCGTTTTTAGCAAATAAAATTATTCCACTAGTTGGGGTATCTAATCTATTTAATAAAATAAGTTTTGGATATTTTCTCGCTAATTCATAAGAGTCCATAAAAGCAGGTTTATCAATGCAGACTATATCTTTGTTCTCATCTAAAATGCTCTCACTTTGCATTTGAAGTATCTTAAAAGTAGTATCTTCCCTCATCTCTCTTCTTGCAAGTGTCAAAATCCTACCACCTACACTAACTAACCCTTTGTCTATCATTTTTTTTGCAGTATTATTTGATATTCCTTCTTGTATTGATAGTAATTTATAAGCCTTTTGCATATTCCCTCATTATTTTTGTTATTTGTTTTGGTTGGGTAGTTAGTTTTGCTTTTGGTAGTTTAGATGTTTTTAATTTGCCATTTAATGCTTGTTTTAGTTTATTATCTAATTTGCTTTTGTCTATTAGGTAGATATTTTTTATTTCTTTGGCAATAGAGAGTTGATTAAAAATATACTTGCCACTTATAATAATATTATTAAAATAAGCACATTCTACAAAATTATGCCCACCTATGCCATCAAAAAATGACCCACCTAATATGACAATATCGCTAATTGAGTAAAGCTCAACTAAAATACCTAATGTATCTATTAGCACAATATCGCTATTTAGGTTTTTGGCTTTTGAATATCTATGATAGCTAAGGGAATGTTTTTTTGATACTTCGCACAAAAGCTTATTAGTTTGCTCAAACCTCTGTGGATGCCTTGGGAGCATTATCAATTTGTTTTTTATGTTTTTAGATGTGTTTTTATTTGCATTATTAGCTTTTATAAAAGCTTTAATTATTAGCTTTTCTTCGCCATCATGAGTGCTAGCTGCTAATATTATTTTTGTATTTTTGGGCTTTTTGAATATATTTTTGATATTTGGTCTAAAAACAAACTTTATATTACCTATAACTTTTATATTTTTAGCCCCCAAAATTTGCAATCTTTTTTTATCTTTTTTGCTTTGAGCCAAAATAAGGTCTATATTTTTAAAAATAATCTTATAAAAAAATCTAAATCTTTTGTATGAAGCAAAAGAATTTTTGCTGATTCTTGCATTGAGCAAAATTGTAGGTGTTTTTAAAAAATGATTATAAACATAAAAAAGCATAAACCAAAGCTCTGCTTCAAAAACGATTAAAGCCTTTTGTCTTTTTAGCCAAAATGGCAAAAACACTTCAAAGGGCAAATATCTAACAATTGCATTTTTGATTGATTTTGCACTATCATACCCTGTGTTTGTAATAGTGGTTATATTTATAGTATTTGTGGCTTGTAGATTATTTACAATTGGTTTGATGGCATTTACCTCGCCCAAAGAACAAGCATGGAGATGAATGCCATTTGGTTTGAATGCGGGATTGTTTTTTAAAAAAAACCTAGAAGGAATAGAGTTTTTGTATTTGTTTTGTTTTGTTTTAAAATATAGAGCAAAGCTTGCAATTACAAGCAAAATAGCACATAAGGAGTAATAAAAAAATGCTATTAAAAACATTTAATTTTATGCACTTTGTGAGCTATCACCACCATCATTATCTTGTTCATCAACATAAACTATTCTGCTACAATTTGGGCAAGTTAAAATTTCATTGCTTGATTTTACCAAAGAATAAAAATTGCTACTCACTTTTAGATAGCACCCGTAACAAGCACCATCTCTAATAGGCACGACAGCACTTTCTTTTGCCCATTTTTTGATTTTTAGATATATATTAGCAATATTGGCATCTAAACTTGAAGTTAAATTTTCTTTTTGTTGTTCTTTTTCTTGTTGAAGTTTTTGTAATTCTTTGATTGCTCCATCAACTTCATCTTGTGTTTGCTTAGTGGCTTGCAATTCTTCGCTTAATTTTTCTTGTTGCATTTGAAGGTTTTTTTCTTCATTAGAAACCACTTCATTTAATCTTTCTATTTCACTATTTGCGAATTTAATAGACTCATGTGTTACTTCTTCTTCTATATTTAATGCCTTTATGGCTTTATCTGTGGATACAATTTTAGAATTAGTTGCGATTCTTTCCAACTTGGCATTTAGCTCTTTTATGTGCAAATCTTGTTTGATGAGAGTATTTTTAGCCTCATTTATATTTTTTTCACTTTGGGCAATCTCTTTGTCTATTTTTTCTTTTGATTTATTAAACTCAGCAAGCTTGTCGTTCTCTTTTGTTATTTGCTTGGAATAATTTATAATCTCCTCTTCTATTTTTGCAAGTTGCACTAATTTTTGTATGCCTTTATTCAATTTATTCTCCTTTAAGATGTAAAAATGGGTTTTTACTATTTGAGATTATAGCCTTTATATCATAAAAGTTTAAAAACTCATCAATAATTTTTAACATTATATCACTAAAATATATCTCACTTCCATAATGAGTTATGTCTATTAGGCTAATTCCTCTTGCTTTTGCTTCCATTGCATCGTGATATTTTATATCGCCCGTCAAAAAACAATCACATTTTACAAAGGGTAGCAAACTCATCCCAGCCCCTGTTGTGATGGCTATTTTTTTCACACCTTCTCTTTGGTGTTTTTTATCTGATAGCACTGCTTTTGGGCTGTTTAGTTTTAGCTTATTGCTAATTAAATTATACAACTCATCAAAAGTCATATTGCACTCGCTATACATAAAAAACTCATCTTTATAAGCATTATTAAAGCCCAAAATACTTTTTGCTACATATTCATTTAGATGAGATTTGTCAAAATTAGTATGCAATGATAATAATTTTATATTTTTGCAGATTAAAACTTTTAGCAGTTTGCTTGAATAGCTATCATAATTTATGCTTTTTAATGGCTTAAATATTAAAGGGTGATGAGTTATGATAAGAGAGTTTGGCTCTATTGTTTTTAGCATTTGCAAATCTAAATCTAAACTTATATACACTCTATCAATATCATCTTCTAAGCTCCCAACAATAAGTCCGCTATTATCCCAACTCTCTTGTGAGCTAAATGGGCTTAGATTATCTAAAAAGTTATATAATTGCTTTATTTTCATAATCGCTTTATGTCTTTTGTGCCTCTTTTGTGTTTTCGCCTACATAGCTTGTAGCACATAATTTAGCAAGCTCTCTAATTTGGAGTATATATTCTTGTCTTCTTGCCACAGATATAGCACCTCTAGCGTCTAAGAGATTAAAAATATGACTCGCACTCACACAAAAATCATAGGCAACAAGGGCTAATTTGTCCTCTAATGCTTGCATACATTGGGTTTTGGCATCTTCAAAATGACTAAATAGCATTTTTGTATCTTTGCCTTCTAATGAGTATTTGCTAAATTCTACTTCGTTTCTAAAATGAATATCTTTATAAGTGATAGCATTGCCATCTTTATCTTTGCTCCAAATTATGTCAAAAATATTATCTTTATCTTGCAAATACATAGCAAGTCGTTCTGTTCCGTAGGTTATCTCTACTGGTGTTTGATTGCAGCTAAGCCCTCCGACTTGTTGAAAATATGTAAATTGTGTAACTTCCATACCATCTATCCATACTTCCCAGCCAAGCCCCCAAGCACCAAGTGTTGGACTCTCCCAATTATCTTCTACAAATCTAATATCGTGTTTTTTGGTATCTAATCCAAGCGCTTGAAGTGAGAGGATATACAAATCTTGAATATTAGATGGCGCTGGTTTGATTAAGACTTGATATTGATAATAAGCGCCCAGCCTGTTTGGATTTTGCCCATACCTACTATCACTTGGTCTTTTGCAAGGTGCCATATATGCACAAGCCCAAGGCTCTTTGTCTAAACTTCTTAAAAAAGTTGCCGGATGAAATGTCCCAGCACCACTAGCATTGTCGTAAGGTTGCAAAAGAGAGCAACCCTGCTGTGCCCAAAAGGTAGAAAGTTTGAGAATTATCTCATTGAATGTTAAAATTTTATTATCTGCATTTTTGCTCATCACAAAATAACTTCTATATCTTTTGAATCGTCAGCTACTTTTTGTGCTTGGGCTAGTCTGTCTTCTTTTAGTTTTGCATCTAATTCGTTGTTGTTAAGCGCTAATATCTGCATTGCAAGATATGCTGCATTTATAGCACCTGCTTTGCCTACACTTACACAGCCAACTGGCATACCCCACGGCATTTGAACAGTAGATAATAATGCATCAAGCCCATCGCTAACTCCACCTTTTAGAGGTATTCCTATTATTGGCTTTGTGCTTTGGCTTGCTAATGCTCCTGCTAAATGAGCAGCCATACCAGCCGCTGCAACAAAAACTTTTGCACCTTTGGCTTCTGCTTGTTTGATATAAGTTTTTACTCTATCAGAGCTTCTGTGAGCTGAGCCTATAAGTATTTCATTTTTAACACCAAATTTATCTAATGTGTCTTTACAATGCTTTACAATCTCATAATCACTTTTGCTTCCCATAACAATTGATACAAATTCCATTTCTTACTCCTTGTTTTTGGTTTTAATTCTAAGCATACTAAACTCAGGCAAAATAGTTGGTAGTTTAATAGGGTTTAAATTACCACTATGAACGCTTTTGAGCTCTTTGTTTGATTTTGTTAGTATCTTTTTTAATTTCAAAAAATATTTATCATCTCGTTTGTAAATCTCGCCTATTTCATTATCGCATACTTCAATATTGCTACCTTGTGGGTGGAATATCTCTATCTCATCTCCAGCCCTTATGGTGTATTTACACATAAAATAGTCCATATCAACATCTTCTATCATTCCACAAACTTCATAATCACCGCTTGATAGAGAATAATCATGGTTTTGAGTGTCTAATTTTTCGTATGGTCGCGATACCAAATACCCATCATTAAAACCTCTATTTTTTGTAGTGTTTAACTCTTTTTGGTATTTGTTAGAATCAAAACAATCATTATAATAATCATTTATAGCCATACGATACGCATATGTGCTAACAGCCACATAATAAGGCGATTTTGTTCTACCTTCTATTTTGAAAGTATTTATACAATTACTATCCATTAACTCTTTTATATGAGAGCTAAGATTTAAATCT
>CAZXTK010000056.1:0-7494 GCA_964643665.1 uncultured Campylobacterales bacterium | reverse complement strand
TCTGCTTTTTGGCTTGCTTTTTTAGCGCCTTCGTTTAGCATATCTTGCAAATAATCCATACCGGCTTTTGTGTTTGTTAGCTCATCAAACTTTTCTCTATGTGGTGCAAAATATGTGAGTATTTTATCTAGCAAGGTTAGTTTAAAATGCCCGTAGCCTTCTTTGGCACTTTTGTATCTATCTTGCATAACACTAAGCTCTTCATCACTTGCAAACAACGCATAGATATCGTATATATTGCACCCTTGCCAATCTTTTGGTTCGCCTAACTCTTTGCTATCGGTTTTTATGCTCATTATTTGTTTTTTGATAGTTTTTTCGCTTGCAAATATATCAATAGTGTTGCCATAGCTTTTGCTCATTTTTTCGCCATCGGTGCCTTTTATTGTTTGGGTGTTTTCGTTTATTTTGGCATTTGGTAGCATTAAAATATCGCTCCCGTTGCCGTAGGTGTTGTTGAAGCTTTGTGCTATATCTCTAGCCATTTCAATATGCTGTATCTGATCTTTGCCCACAGGTATGTACTCGCCATCGTATAGCAAAATATCACTCGCCATCAATACAGGGTAAGAAAAAAGCCCATTATTAGCTATTATGTTTTTTGCTACTTTGTCTTTGTAGCTGTGCGCTCTTTGTAATAGCCCAACAGGTGTGAGCGTTTGGAGTATCCAATACAGCTCTAAGCATTGTTTTACATCATTTTGTTTATAAAAATGCACTCTATCAACATCAAGACCAAAGCTTATAAATGCAGCTGCTATATTAGTGATATTGCTTTTTAGCTCATCTTTATTTTTTAGTGTTGTTAGCGAATGATAAGAGGCTATAAAAGCAAAAAGCTCATCTTGTGGCTTTAGGCTCTCTTGCATATCAAGAAGTGGCTTTATAGAGCCAAAGTAGTTGCCAATATGTAGCTTGCCAGATGCTTGTATGCCTGTTAGTATGTTCACATTATTCCTTTTTGTTATTTATTGTTTGCTTCTTGTAGCAAGCTTGTTGCAAAATCTATTGCCTCTTGTGTTATATTTTCGCCACTTATTATTCTGCTTATTTCTTTTATTCTCTCTTCGTGATCTAACGCTTTTACGCTTGAAGCGCCATTTGTTTTTGATACCAAATAATGCTTGCTTGCATAAGCGCTTAGTTGTGGCTGGTGAGATATGGCAAAAATCTGATATGTCTTTGCTAAATGTTGCAATACTTTTGCAATAGATGCGCTCTCTTTGCCACTTAAATTTGCATCTATTTCATCTAAAAACAGCACTCCATTGCTATCAAAATCAAACTCGCTTTTAGCACAAAGTAGGGCAAGACGAAACCTATTAAACTCACCACTTGATAATTTGTTGATATCTACCCCATCAATACCAAAAACCAGCTCATCGCAACCATTGGTGTCATTTGCTTTGCTCTCTAATTTTAGAGTTGCATCTTTTAGGTAGAGCATTTTTAGGTATTTGTTTATATGCTCGTTTAATATAGGTATGTAATTGTTTCGTTTTAGGCTCAAAGTCATACTTGCTTCTTTTAGCTTACCATCAAGCTCGTTTATTTTTTTTTGAGTCAAAGAGATATTAAAAGATATATCATCTAACTCATCTAATTGCACTCTTAGCTCTCCTGCTCTATTTATTGCAGTTTTTATATCTCCGTATTTTTTTACTAGATAGCCCAATTTTTCTATTTTGTTTAGAATCTGCTCTATTTCTTGCTCTTCGCCAAAACTATCCATTGCCTTGCTTATGCAAAAACTAGCCTCGTTTATAATATCATCAAAATTAGATGCAAGCTCATCTTCGCCTAGTAGTTTAAGTGCTTTTGATATGTGAGAAGAAGTGCTAAAGCATAGTGAGCCATCTTCTACTTCTTTGCTTATTTTATCTTTCAAAGATAGTTTGTTTTTTAGGCTCAAAAGCTCTTCGTATTCGCCTTCTTTTGGGTTGGTTTCGTTTATTCTATCAAGCTCGTATTGCAATCTCTCTTGCAATTCATCTGTGTTTGTTTGTGCTTTTAAAAGCTCGTTTAGTTTGATAGTTAACTCTTTGTATTGGCTAAATAAATCTTTATAATTAAGTAGTGCACTCTCAAAGCTCTCATCTTGCTTGCTTGCTAAAAAATCTAAAAATTCAATATTTTTTGCACTATCAAAGTCTTTTAAATCTTTTAAATGCAAATGCCTAGCGTAGTTAGAGAATACTTCTTTTAGCTGTGTTTTTTTGATGTTTTGGCTATTTAGCGTGTATTTGCTAGATTTGCTTGTGGAAATTTGTTTGATGTATAGCTCATCATTATATTTTAGTGCGTAATCATCTAATTGCAATGGCGAGTTATCTATTGTAATTTCGCTTATTGTTGAGCCACTTTTTTCAAACCCAAATAATGAGACTATCTCTCTTAGCAATATACTCTTACCTGCCCCTGATGGACCACTAAAAACATTTAATCCTTTATGAAAGTCAATTTGAACTTTATCAAAGCTAAAATACTCTTGCATAAAAAAGCTATTTATCATTAAAGTATCCTATCTCGCCCCAAGAGAGCTTTTCTTTTAGCACATCAAAATAATCAAGCTCATTTGGGCGTAGAAAAATAGCTTTGTTTTTGGCTATTTGTATTTTTATTTTTTCATTTTGTTTTATGTTTAGTATTCGCTGACCGTCTAATATAAGTTTTGCACCATCTGCGTTTGGTGTGCTAGCATAAAACTTAAACTTATCAGACACTATTAGTGATCTTTGTGTTAGAGAATGATCGTTTATAGAATTTAGTATATAAGCATTTGCATCTGGGTGGATAATACTGCCATTGCAAGAGAGATTATAAGCAGTAGAGCCTGTTGGTGTTGCCACCATAAGCCCGTCGCTCTTGTATGAGTTGAATATTTTTTGCTCTTTATCAAACACATCTACTTTTATCATATCATGCACTTTTGTAGAGCTTATGACAAGCTCATTAAAGCAATAATAAGACTTTTTGTTTAGTGTTATTTTTAGCAATATTCTTTTTCTTACTCGATAGTTGTTTGTTTTTATGTTTTTTAAAAACTCTTTGTAGGTGTTTTCGTTTAGGTGAGCCAAGAAGCCTAGCTTGCCCATATTGATACCAATGGTTGGTTTTAGGTTTTTATAACTTTGTCTTATGGTTGAGATTATAACCCCATCGCCACCTATTGTGATAAACATATCCACTTTTTTTGCTAATTGCTTGATGTTTTTGCATATATTTGGTGTGGTTATATTTAGGGCTTTTGCACTTTGTTTGTCTAAATAAACATCAAACCCATATTGTTTTAGCAATTTTGTGGTTGTCTGATAAGTTTGTTGCAATTTTGCAAACTCATCTTTTGATATTATTGGTTTTAGAATAATTGCTATTTTTTGTATGTTGATGTTTTTAGCATTTTTAGGCATTTATAAATAATCCTATCAGTCTTGTTGTTCTTATTGTTGCTCTATTATATCAAATATATTAAAAAACAAAACAAGATTATTCTCAAATTCTTCGCAGGGTTTAATACCTTGCCAACATACCATCTATTTGATTCCACAGCTTTTCGTTTTTGTCATTTTTGTCATTTGTGCTTGATTTTTGTCTGTTTAGTATGTTGTAAATATATCTAGCAAACATATCACTCTCGCAATTTACTTGTTCGTTTATTTTGTATTTGCAAAGTAGGGTGTTATTAAAAGTATGCGTTATTACTGCTATTTTTATAATATCATCTTTTACTTCACTAATAGTTAGTGATACCCCATCTATGCCAATAGAGCCTTTTGGTGCGCAAAAAAGCAAGGCCTCTTGTGGCATTTTGATATAAAAATCATAGCAATTTTCGCTTTTTTGTATGTTTTGTATTGTGCCTATATAGTCTATATGACCTTGCAAAAAATGCCCATCTATCTTATCTCCCAATTTCATAGCAGGTTCAATATGAGCATAACCTTGCAATTTGTTTGGTGATAGAGTTTTTTTGGTGTGTGGGCTAACTTGCACGCAAAAGCCATCTCTGTTGATTTGGGTGGCTGTTAGGCATGCACCATTTACACTTATGCTATCGCCAATTTTAGGTGTGTAGTCGCATTGTAGAGTTAAGATATCGCCATTTAGGCTTTGTATTTTTGCTATTTTTGTTATTAGTCCATTAAACATATTTTATTTTAGCATATTATTTTAGAGTTGATATTTTTGTTTAATTTTTAGTATGTTTTTTTAAAATTGTGTTAAAATGTTTTCGCAAAACGGATTAGGGGTTTAATAAAATGGATAGAATTGACGCTTAAATTATGCAAGAAATGGTTTTAAGCCTAATGTCTGGCACCTTTGCTAGATTCGTGAGTGTTTTCATATACACTTAGTGTAACAACAAATTTAATAGAGTAATCATAAAGATTTCAGATAAACTTACAAACAAAATCAAGAAAAGATAAATTTTTAAAACATATTCATAGATATTGGTTGCATAAACATAAGCAATGCTATATCACCATCACCAAATAATTGGCTTTTTGTTTTGTGCTTTTAATATCTCATTTGTTTTAGAAAAATGCTTACATTCTAAAAAGCCTCTATAAGCACTAAGTGGGCTAGGGTGAGAGCTTGTTAGAATATAATGTTTTTTGGTATTTATTAGTTCTTGTTTTTTGATAGCCTCACTCCCCCACAACAAAAATACAATACCGCTTAGCTCATTATTTATCTGGCTTATAAAATAATCGCTAAGTATTTCCCATCCATAATTTTTGTGCGATAATGGCTTATCTTCTTGGACACTCAAGATAGTATTTAAAAGCAATACACCCTGACTAGCAAGTGGTGCTAAATTGCCATTTAAATAATTGCTATCACACCCCAAGTCGTTTTTTATGGCTTTGAATATGTTTTTTAGCGATGGAGGGGGATTGTTATTTGCCACACTAAAACACAGCCCATGTGCTTGGTTTGCTCTATGGTAGGGGTCTTGCCCTATGATTACAACTTTTATATCATCAAACTTGCATAGTTTTAGAGCATTAAAAATATCATCATAAGGCGGATAAATAGTATTAGTTGCATATTCTTTCTTTAATTTATGGCAAAGGTTTTTAAAATATGGTAGTTGTTTTTGAGAGTTTAGTATTTGTTGCCATTTAGAGCAGGGTATTGAGAAGTTCATTTAAAAGTATATTGTTTTTATACTAAAATTTATACTAAAACAATAAAAAGTAGATTTAAAGTATAATACCCAAATGAAAACAATAAACCTAATTAAAATACTAATCTTAATAGTTATTGTTCCAATTAGTATTAATGCCAAAACAATCACTCTTAAATGGTTGGAGTCAAAACCAAGAAGCATTGAGAGAGATTTTTATATTTGGCAGTATTTACAACAGAGCAATATAAATGAGCAACAAGCAAATAAAGCACTCTCGCTCTCAAAAAAAGTAAACTTAAAAATTTTTAATAGCTTTTTAAAAGTTAGTGCAAATGCAGGCAATAATGAGATTGCAAGGATATTGCAATGCTATAATCTAAAAGCGAGTGAGCTATTTACCAAAGATGCTAATTGCTTTTATATAGGTTTTAGCATATCAAAAGCAAGCAAGCTTAGCGAAAAAAACATATATGAATATATGAATATGATGCAAGCCAACAATCACACCTATGAGTATGAAGTTTTAAAAGTGCTTGGCGCTAATGATGTGTTTTTTGCACTAAAATTAAAAGATGTAGATGATTTTATAGATATATACACAAAAGTATCGCGAGATTTTAGACATAAATATCTAAACAGAGAGCTTAGTGTATATCATTTAGATGAACTAAAACAAAGCAAAAAATTTAGCAGACTTTTAAATGTCATAATAACAGATTTTAAAATGACACAAGCTCAAAAATCTCTTCTTAAAATTAAGATTGATCACTTAGATTATGATAGTTCCTTTTTGATAGCTATAAATGCAATAAGATATGATGAGATAAAAATAGCCTTACAAGCACTTGATTTGGCATATAATAAAACTCATCTTTCATACAAAAGGGATAAGGTTAATTTTTGGAGGTATCTTTTAACTACTCAAGATAAATATTTAGTTAGTTTAATCAACTCAAAACATATAAATATATATTCTATGTGGGCAAGAGAGAAAAGGAATAAGCCACCAACTAATATTAAATACACTACTTCTTTTGCAAAACATAAAGGCATTAACCCAAACTTTGATGTGCAAGATCCGTTTGTGTGGAGAAATGTTAGATTGCAAAGTAGGCATATTGCAGACAGTGGGCTAAAAAAGCTAAATGCGCTTTTTTCTTACAAAAGAGATCAGGGATATAATGCATATCTACTAAACAAAATTAATTCTCATAAAAACGCATATTTTATAACACCATTTAGTGAGATATTAAACCAGCTAACAAATGAGCGAAGAGCTCTAATAAATGCAATTGCAAGACAGGAGAGTAGGTTTATACCAACTGCAATATCTAGCTCTTATGCAATGGGTGTGATGCAGATTATGCCCTTTTTGAGTAAGCATTTAGCAAAAGAGCTAAAAGAGCCATACAATATCTACGATATGCTAAATGATAGAACCAATTTAAGATATGCAAATAAGCATTTGGATTTTTTAACTTATAGATTAAAGCATGTTTTGTTTTTGGCTTATGCTTATAATGCCGGTATAGGCTACACAAGACGAATGCTAAAAAACAAAAACTTATTTACAACAACGGATATCAAAAAATACGAGCCTTTTTTGAGCATGGAGCTTGTAAGCTACCCAGAAACAAGAGAATACGGCAAAGCTGTGTTGGTAAATTATTTGATATACATTAATCATCTAAACAATATTGAAAATAAAAAGCTTAAAAGACTATATGAGATTAGTATTAAATCCCTCGCAACAAAAAGCACAAAGGATACAGCAATAATTAGCATAAAAGAAAGCAAATTAACAAAAGATCTAAAAGCAAAATTGCATAAAAAAGTAACCCTAAAAGAGCTATTAGATACTGCTATAAACCCACATTTGGATAAATAATAAACTAAACATTGAAAACTAAAAAAGAGCATAAACTAATAGAGTTTGACAAAAAGCATATTTTGCACCCTTATGCAAAAAGCACTAAACAAATGCACATCATAAAATCTGCCAAAGGTGTGCATCTTACACTTCATAATGGCAAAAAACTAATAGATGGTATGAGCTCTTGGTGGAGTGCAATACATGGATATAATGTAAAAGTCTTAAATAAATCAGCCCAAAAACAGCTAAAAAAAATGAGCCATATTATGTTTGGCGGGCTAACTCATAAAAGCGCAATAAAACTTAGCAAAACTCTTATCAAGCTAACACATAAAGACTTGCAACATATTTTTTATAGCGATTCAGGAAGTGTGAGCGTTGAGGTTGCTCTTAAAATAGCATTTGAGTATTGGAGCGTGAGAGGGTATAAAAACAAAACCAAAATACTCTCATTTTATAAAGGCTATCATGGCGATACTTTTGGTGC
>CAZXTK010000055.1:0-7670 GCA_964643665.1 uncultured Campylobacterales bacterium | reverse complement strand
ATCGCAGCTCACAGCGCAGATATTGCACGAGGTAGAGTAGGTGCTAGAGATGTTGATGATGAAATGAGTGATGCAAGATATGGCTTTGATTGGAACAGGCAATTTGAGCTATCTCTTGATCCTGAGAGAGCAAAAGAATACCACGACGAAGCCTTACCGCAAGATGTGTTTAAAGAAGCAGAGTTTTGCTCTATGTGTGGTCCAAAGTTTTGCTCTTATAAAATATCGCAAGACATTGTAAAAGCACATCCTGATATGAGCGAAGTAAAATAACTCGCACAAAATGAGCCTTATTGCAATAGCGCATTACAAAGGTTGTTGCTTTGGAGTATAATTTTCGTGCAAGTAGTGATATTTGCGTTAAATGTGGTAAATGCAAGCAAAGTTGCACAATATTTAATGTAAATCAAGATGAAACAACCTCGCCTCGTGGTTTTGTTGATTTATTAGGAGAGGTTCAAAAAGAAAACTTAGAGTTAAGCAAAAGCACCAAAAGTATTTTTGATACTTGTTTTTTGTGCACCAATTGCGTGAGCGATTGCCCTCTTGATTTGCCAATAGATACAATGATACAAAATATCCGTTTTAAAGCTGGGTTAAAATTTGGTATAGCTTGGTATAAAAGAGCATTTTTTTATCTTTTAAGACATCGCAAGATAATGGATACATTAGCTAGCTGGGGTTATGTTTTTCAAAGTTGCGCACTAAAAATAAACAAAGCAAAAGATATAGCTACACCTCGGTTTTATTTGCCTATTATCAAAACCGGTAGAGCCTTACCATTTGCCAAAAAAACAAGCTTCCTGAAAAAATATAATGAATTTATACCTGCATTCAAACCTCAAAAGAGTAAAACAAACACAAAAAACAAGGTAGCTATTTTTATAGGATGTATGAGCAATTATACATATACAAACACAGGCGATAGCTTAGTTAAGATTTTAAAAAAACTAAATATAGATATTTTAATACCCAAAAAACAGCTTTGTTGTGGAGCACCTGCTTATTTTACAGGTGATTTTAAAACAACAGAGTTTCTTATTAAAAAAAACATAGAGTATTTTGAAAGCTTCATAGATGATGTTGATTATATTATAAGCCCAGAGGCAACTTGCAGTGCTATGGTAAATCACGATTGGGATGTGTTTTTGACAAATTTGGCAAATGAAAACAAAAAAACACCAACCGATAAAATTAGCGATGAAGATGCCAAATGGATAGAGCGATCAAAAAAAGTATCGTCTAAAATGATACTTGCAACAAAATATTTAAAAGACAAAACAAACCTTGATGAGATTTTGCAAAAGAGCCCAAAAAATAGCGACAAAAAGAAAATAACTTATCATGACCCTTGCCATGCAAGAAAAGTGCAAGGTGTGTTTAAAGAGCCAAGAGAGTTATTGCAAAGTGGATATGAAATAAAAGAAATGAGCGATAGCAATAGATGTTGTGGTTTTGGTGGTGTTACAATGCAGAGCGATAATTATCATCTATCAAAAAAAGCAGGCGAGCCAAAAGCAAAAATGATAGATGAGTTAGATGTAGAGTATGTGAGTGCTGAGTGTTCAGCTTGTAGAATGCAACTTAGCAATGCTTTGTATCTAAGCAAGTCTAAAACTGTTTTTAAAAACCCCATAGAGCTAATAGCTGATAAAATAGATTAAGTAATGAACTTGCTTGCATATTAGTATGTTATGAAATATTACAAACAAATTGACGGATTAAGAGCCATAGCCATATTAAGTGTTTTGGTTTTTCATTTTTTGCCATTTTTGAATATTGATTTTAGATATTTCAAAGGTTATCTTGGGGTTGATTTATTTTTTGTAATATCGGGGTTTTTACTCGGTAGTGCCATATACACACAGAGCATAAAAAATGAGTTTAGTTTTGTAGAGTTTTATCATAGACGAATAAAACGAATCCTTCCTGCCTCGTTGTATGTGTTGCTAATTTCAAGCATTGTGGCATATTTTTTGTTTATAGATTATGATTTAAAGCAGTTTTTCAAGAGCGAATTTGCTTCTTTGGTCTTTGTGGCAAATATATATTTTTGGCTAAGTGGCGGATATTTTGGCGATGATAATGCCCTAAAACCATTGCTTCATTTTTGGTCACTTGGGGTAGAAGAGCAGTTTTATATCTTTTTACCTATATTTTTGTTTTTGCTTATCAAATACATAAAAAACATAAAATTATTTATTGCTATATTATCTTTTATAATTATTTGTAGTTTTTTGTTAAATGTGTATCTCAATTTTATTGGTGGTCAAAATCTATCATTTTTTATGTTTCCTCCAAGGGCTTGGGAGTTTGGTTTTGGTATTTTAGCTGGGATAATATCTGTTAATGGTATATATACACTCAAAAACACCATCGGGTTAAAGCTCATATATTATGCTATTTTAATAGCTCTTTTGCTTAGTTTTTTTGCCCCATTGCCCAACCCATTGCCAAATGCTTTTTTTGTTTGCTTGTTTGCTGGTTTGTTTTTATTTATCAACCATCAACATTCCTTTAAAGCACCGCTAACCAATAGGGCTTTTGTGTATGTTGGGGCTATATCGTTTTCTCTTTATTTGATACATTGGCCACTTTTAGTGTTTGTAAAATATTATTTTGTAAATGGAGTTAATGCTTATATTTTGGCGATTATTGCAATATCTACTTTTGTGCTATCTGTGCTTTCGTATAAATATATTGAGAGCTTTTATAGATTTAAATTAAGCGCTAAAACAATGTATTTGCACTTTATAGTTTTAATACTCTTTATTGTGGCTGTTTTTGCTTTGTATTTAAAAGACACAAACCAAACAAGCCATAATTTATCATCTATTTATGCATCAGCTTTGCAGAGTAATTTTAGATGCGATGTAGATAGTTATAGGGTTTTTGGAGCAAGTAGGGTCTGTGTGTTAAATAGCAACAATAGCGATATACAAAAAGCTAGTTTTGTTTTGTGGGGTAATTCTCATGCTCAAATGTATGCACCTTTGTTTATTGATAAATTGCAAAAAAGCAATACAAATGGTATTTTGCTACCTCTAAATAATTGCTTGCCAACTATAAAAGTGAATTATTCTAAAAAGTGCTTACACTTAGCAAAAACAAATTACGATGCACTAAATAAGCTAAAAAATATAAAAACAATAATAATAGGTATGACATATTACGGAGAGCTTATAGATAAAAATGGCAATAGGGCTAACAAAAAGGATTTAGCACAAGATTTAATAAAAACAATTAAATATTTTGAAAATAAAAATATAAAAGTTTATCTTATATCGCCACTTGCTGCGCCAAATACAAACTTAGCTTCATATATAAGCAGAGCTGTTAAGTTTGAATTTATAAATAAAGATGAGTTGGATAAATTGCTAAAAGCAGATATTAGAGTGTTTGATAATAAATTTAATGATTTAAACAATATATTTAAAGATAAGCTACAAAATAGATACATACAAGCTTATAGAGCATTTTGCGATGAAAAGTATTGTTATTTTGGAGACAAGAGAGGCTCTTATTTTTCAGATAGCAACCATTTGAGCAAATATGGAGTTAAAAAATTATCAAATATATTTTTGCAATTAAAAATAGATGATAATCAATAATACAATAAATTATAAAATACATTCTATTAGGGTATAATTCTTTTTATAGACATATTAAACAAAGGCAAATTATGATTAAAAACGCATTTAGAGTTTTATTTGGCACCAAAAATGAAAAAATACTTGCAAAATACAAAAAAAGCATAGAGATTATCAATTCATTAGAGCCACAATATCAAAAATTTAGCGACAATGAATTAAAAAATGAAATAGCTAAATATAAACAAAAAGTTATAGATAATAAAATATCACTTGATGATATTAAACATGAAGTTTTTGCCATAGTAAGAGAAGCAAGTGTTAGGGCTCTTGGTATGAGGCATTATGATGTTCAGCTTATTGGTGGGTTAGTGCTTCATGATGGAAATATAAGCGAGATGAAAACAGGCGAGGGCAAAACACTTGTAGCAACTTTGTGCGTTGTTTTAAATGCTCTAAGTGGCAAAGGTGTGCATGTTGTTACTGTAAATGATTATTTAGCAAGTAGAGATGCAAAAGAAATGGGAAAATTGTATGAATTTTTAGGTTTTAGTGTTGGTGTTTTAGCTACCGATCAAAATCCCGATGAGAAAAAAGAACAATATGCAAAAGACATAACCTATGGCACAAACAACGAATATGGTTTTGATTTTTTGCGAGATAATATGGTGTATGACATCAATGACAAAGTCCAAAGAGGACACAACTATGCTATTGTAGATGAGGTTGATTCTATTTTGATAGATGAGGCTAGAACCCCGCTTATAATATCAGGTCCTACTAGCTCATCTTTGCAAGATTATATAAAAGCACAAAAATTTGCAATTACACTCAAAAAGGGCGAGAGAATTGAGCCAAAGAGTTTAGATGAGAGCGTGGTGCTTACTAATGATTTTGTAGTAGATGAAAAAAACAGAAATGTTCTAATCACAGATGAGGGGATAGAAAAAGCAGAGAAGTTTTATAAGGTTGATAATTTATACTCAATGGAGAATGCTTTTTTAAGCCACCATATAGACCAAGCACTTAAAGCAAATTATTTATTTAAAAAAGATGTAGATTATGTGCTAAAAGACAATCAGGTTGTTATCGTAGATGAATTTACAGGTAGGCTAAGCGAAGGTAGAAGATTTAGCGATGGGCTTCATCAGGCATTAGAAGCAAAAGAAGGTGTTGCAATACAAGAAGAGAGCCAAACATTAGCGGATATTACTTTTCAGAACTATTTTAGAATGTATGACAAACTATCAGGTATGACAGGAACGGCACAAACAGAAGCTACAGAGTTTAGCGAGATTTATAATTTAGAAGTTGTATCTATCCCAACCAATAGGCCTACACAAAGGCAAGATCTAAACGATTTAATATATAGAACAGACAAAGAAAAATACGAAGCAATAGCTACAAAAATACAAACCCTTCATAAAAAAGGTCAGCCTATTTTGGTAGGAACAACCTCAGTTGAAAAAAGTGAAATAATTCATAAACTTTTAAAACAAAAAAACATCCCTCATAGTGTATTAAATGCAAAAGCACATGAAAAAGAAAGCGAGATTATACTAAATGCCGGTGCAAAAGGTAGTGTGTGTGTGGCTACAAATATGGCTGGTAGGGGAGTTGATATCAAAGTGCCACAAGAGTCTTTAGATGTTGGTGGGCTTTTTGTATTAGGTTGTGAGCGACATGAAAGCAGAAGAATAGATAATCAGCTAATTGGTAGAAGTGGTAGGCAAGGCGACAAGGGTGTTAGCCAATTTTATCTTAGCTTAGAAGATAATTTATTAAGATTATTTGGTAGTGATAAAATATCTGGAATTATGGGCTCACTCGGGCTAAAAGATGGCGAACATATAGAATCAGGTATGATAACAAGAGCAGTATCAAAAGCACAAAAAAAAGTAGAAAGTATGCATTTTGATAGCAGAAAGCATTTATTAGAATACGATGACATATCTGCAAAACAAAGAAAAACAATTTATGAATTTAGAAACTCTTTATTAGATGAGAGCTTTGACATACAAGCAAAAATAACACAAAATATTGAAGAGTTTGTATTAAATTTAGAAAATGAATGTAATATAAAAATAAGCACCCCAAAAGATGATTTTGATTTACTTTTATTATGCGAAAAGCTAAAAGAAGAGCTATCTGTGCAATGTGTGCCAAGTGAGTTTGATTTTGAGCATTATGATGATTTGCATAATTATTTATTGCAAAAAATACAAAAAAAATACAATAACAAAGTAAAAATAATGAGCGATGAGCAAAAGAACAATATGCTAAGAATGCTATATTTGCAAGTTTTAGACAAACTATACAGAGAGCATTTGTATTCGCAAGACTTGCTAAAAACAGGTATAGGGCTAAGAGGCTACAACCAAAAAGACCCATTAGTTGAATACAAAAGAGAGAGCTATAATATGTTTATGTCTCTTTTATTGCTTATAAAACACGAGATTATAAGAATCATTTTTAATATCACAATCCAAACAAACGAAGATGAAGAAATAAATAAAATAAGGCACAAACTAAAAGAAGCCAACGAGCATTTAACAAACAACAAAGAACCAATAGCCTCTAAGGCTAATGCTCCAAAAATTGCAAGAAACGCACCTTGCCCTTGTAATAGTGGCAAAAAATACAAACAATGCTGTGGCAAAGCTTAGGTTAGCCACTAATGGTAAATAACACATTAGTAAAATTTATAATCAAAAAATACCTAACATTTGATAAGGTTAATCCTTTTATATCTATATCTGCTATTTTGGCATTTGTAGGTGTTTGTATAGGTGTTATGGTTTTAATAATCACAATGGCTGTTATGCGAGGGCTATCAGAAGAATTTAAAAGTAAGCTTTTTACTATGAATTACCCTTTGAGCATTACTTCCATATATGATGATGGGGTTAATGAGCCATTATTAAAGAGATTAGAGAGCAAATATCCAAATATGATTTTTAGTCCTTATATTAGCTCACAAGTTATGATACAAAGCGATGGCTCAATTAGTGCTGGCTTGCTCTTTGGGGTTGATCCCAAAAAAGAAAAATTAGTTAATTCAATATACAAAGAAGCTGTAAAATATGCAAATTTAAATGACACCTATCATCTAATAGTAGGCGAGGGGTTTAGAAAAGACTTGCGACTCAATTACAACAAAAAAGTTACACTTTATTTTTCTATGCTTGATTCATCTGGGCTTTCTTTGATGCCAAAACTAAAAAGATTCAAATACAAAAGTGCTTTTAAATCTGGGCTTGTAGCTTATGATAATGGGTATTTATACACTTCATTAAAAGCAATATCCAATGTTATAAATAAAAGCCCAAATAGCTATGATGGCATACATGTTTTTAGCCCTAATCCACGAAAAGACATATGGGTTTTAAAAAAAGAGTTTAATACCAAAAAAGATTTCCATATTGGTGTGCTTGGTTGGTGGGAGCAAAATGGTAATTTTTTTTCTGCGATGGAATTAGAAAAAAAAGCAATGTTTGTTATTCTTATGCTCATTGTTATTGTAGCATCGCTTAATATTTTAAGCTCACTTTTAATGACACTAATGAGCAGACGAAAAGAGATAGCGCTTTTGCTCTCTCTTGGAGCAAGCACAAAAGAAATAAAAAAAATATTTTTAGATTTAGGGCTTTATATCGGGGTTGTCGGAATTGTTTGTGGTCTTATTTTAGGCTTTTTGGGTATTTATGTTTTAAATAACACTTCATTGCTATCTTTACCAGAAGATGTTTATGGAACAAGCCATATTGAGCTTACATTAAGCTTGTTAGATTTTTGCATTATTTCTGTCGGCTCTTTCGTGGTTGTGTTTTTGTTCTCTTACTATCCTGCAAAATTAGCCACAAAAATAAATGTTTTAGATGTGCTAAGAAACGAATAAGGTAAGGTTTTGTTTAATATAGTGCTTCTAAAACCCCAAATTCCACAAAATACCAGCATTTGTGGAGGCATTCTAACACAAAATCAAATTAAAGTTGCGTCATATGTTTAATATAGTGCTTCTAAACCCCCAAATTCCACAAAATACCAGCATTTGTGGAGGCATTCTAACACAAAATCAAA
>CAZXTK010000054.1:0-7726 GCA_964643665.1 uncultured Campylobacterales bacterium | reverse complement strand
AAGAGAGCTTTTTGCAAGCACAAAAGAGGCACAAATGATGGGCTATAAGATAGGTAGGTTTTCTTTTAATGTTGCAGGTGGTAGATGTGATAGATGTGGTGGTGAGGGCGAGATAAAAGTGCAGATGCACTTTTTGCCAGATATTATGGTTGTTTGTGAGAGTTGCAATGGTGCAAGATACAATGCCCAAACGCTAAATATAAAATACAAAACCAAATCAATATACGATGTGCTATGTATGAGTGTGGCAGAGGCTAGTGAGTTTTTTGCAAAACATCCAAAAATGATACAAAAACTAAAAACTCTAAATGATGTTGGGCTTGGGTATATCACTCTTGGACAAAATGCAATAACTCTAAGTGGCGGAGAAGCACAAAGAATAAAACTATCAAAAGAATTAAGCAAAAAAAATACTTCAAATACTTTTTATATTTTAGATGAGCCTACAACTGGTTTGCATTTTGATGATGTAGATAAACTTGTTGATATGCTTCATCGCTTAACTTCACTTGGCAATAGTGTTGTGGTAATTGAGCATAATTTAGATGTAATAAAAAATGCAGATTATATTGTGGATATGGGCTATGAAGGTGGCTCTAAGGGAGGGCAAATAATCTCTTGTGGGACACCAGAAGAAGTAGCCTCCACTCATAAGCAAACAAAAAGCTACACAGGGTATTATTTGCAAAAAGAGTTAGACAGTAGTGCAAAATCAAAAGACAAAAAAGATACCAAAGAAAAAGAAGCATAAAATGAATATAGTATATTGCAATAACAAATTTATCAATGCCAAAGATGCAAATATAAATATAGGCGATAGGGCATATTTGTTTGGCGATGGTGTATATGAAGCGTTTTTATATGCTAATGGTAGGTTTATAGATTTTGATAAACATATTGAAAGATTGCATAATTCTCTTAAAATGGTGCAAATAAATAATTTTGCCCTCTTAAAAGATGAGTTAGAAGACATATCTGCTACTTTAATAAAAAAAAACAATGCATCCAAAGACGAACAAAAAGGGGTTTATTTTTATATATCAAGAGAGACGCGTTTCCCAAGAGAGCATAATTATCCAAATGATCACAAGCCATCATTTGTGGCGTTTTTGATAAATACCCCACCTTGCAATAATAGATTAGATGGGCTAAAAATAAAAAGCTATGATGATATAAGATGGAAGCTAAGAGGCGCAAAAACAACAATGCTTATGGCAAATGTAATGATAAAACACGATAGCATAAACAACGACTATGATGATGGATTGTTTGTAGAAGATGGGCTTATAAGAGAGCTTAGTGCGAGTAATATATTCTTTTTAACTAATGAGAGCGAGTTTATAACCCCAAAGAGTGATGGTAGCATATTAGCTGGTGTTACAAGATGGCGTGTTATAAAAATACTCAAAGAGCAAGGATATAGAGTGCAAGAATGCGATATATCTTACAAAGATTTAAACTCATTTGTGGGTGCTTTTAGCTCTGCTTCTATTACAAGGCTAAAACCTATTATGCAAATAGATGATATAAATTATAATACCTTGCATTTAGATATCAAAAATATTATCCAAAGCTATGAGGCTTATATAAGTAATTAAACACTAATTGGCTAAAATAAGCACAATTAAAATTAGGAGTGTGTTTGAAATTCTCAAAAAACATTATTTACTGCATTTTATTTGTATGTTTTGCTCTGTCATTGTTAAGTGCATCTTCTTATAATCCACACATAAAAAACAATATTATTTACAATGTAGTTAACAATACGGCTTTTGTAAATTTAGACAAAGAAAACTTATACAAATACAAAAGTGGCACCATATCACATTCTTTAAATTTTAAACAAAACTTAGGCACAAATAGCGTAATAATCGCAAAAGCTACAATATATGAAACTCATTTAAAATATGCAAAAATAAGATTTTCACCAATACAAAAAATAAAACCAAAAATACTATATGATATTTCTCAAAGCCCACAAAATGGTGATAGATTTACCCCTCTTAGTGTAAGAAATTTATATATTTTAATAGCACCCAATTATGATACATATGCATTTATAACCAATCATTACACAAAAGCAAGGTTTTTGCCAATAGATTTGTTTGCAATGAATTTAAAATCATCTAATCAGGCACTTCCTACAAAGTCAGATTTTACTTCTTTTTGTGTTAGCAACTCACTCTCTGATATTGTTTTTCTATTACAAAATGAGTTAGTTTTTGTAGATTGTTATTCTTTTAAGCCATACAAAAGCATAAAACTTAGCCAAATATCTAATAATGCAATTGTTCTTAATGCGGTTAATAATAAGTCTCAAATGCCATTTTTTACAAATGTAGAAGAGATAAAAAACTCAATATTTGATTTTAGCTATATAGAGACTAATTACACTAAATATTACAAAAAACTATTAGGCATATAGACAAATGAAAATACCAACCCAAGCTTTGATGGAGTTTTTTGATATAAACACTCTATATTATGCATCATCTTTGTCATTTTTTACTATTTTTGCTTTTTTTCCCATACTTGATCTTGTTTTATTTATAACAACTACCTATTTTGATATTGCAGATGCTACATTTTTGATAAATAATTCACTTGAATTTATCAACCCAACTTCATCTTTAATTATCCATCAAACTTTTAGTGCATTTTCTTCCAAGGCTATTGGTTTAGGCTTATTAGGTGTAGTGTATTTGTCATTTATTTTTATTATATTTTTCAATGACTATGAACATATTGTAAACAAAATCCACCACGCCAAAAAACGAACCTTTCTTAGAGTATTTTTTATATACTTAGCTACCCTTATAGCACTTTGTTTGTCTTTTAGTATTCTTACTCTTATTAACTTTTATGTTACAAATTCTTTTTTGTTAGATATATCAGTTTATGTGTTTTATTATTTATTTTTAGTTTTTATTTTAAAAGTATCTATAAACAAAAAAACAAATATCAAAGTTTTGTTTGTGTGTAGCTTTATAATGTATAATGTGCTAAAAATTACAAAAATAATCTTTATATATGTTATTGCCATAAACACTTCTTATGTTACTTTGTATGGAGGATTTAGCACTATTTTATTTACATTGCTTTGGGTGTATGTGTTTTGGATAGCATATTTATATTCTATCAAGCTATATCATTATGCAGATGCAAATAAAATACCACTTCTAAACAATTATTTACAAAGAAAGCACAATGAAGATTAAAAATAAAAAATCTTTTCTAACATTATTATTTTTTGTATTGTTTATGCCAATATATCTTTACTCAGCACAAGATACACCACTAATCAACCTATCAGTTGCCACAAGCGACAACCCAGCCTCATTTGTAAAAACAATAAACACCGCTATTATTTTATCTTTGTTTGTTTTGGCACCTACATTGCTTTTGATGGCAACTTCTTTTACAAGAATCTTGATAATCCTCTCACTGCTTCGTCAAGCTATTGGTTTGCCACAAACCCCACCAAACCAAATACTAATCTCTCTCTCGCTCATACTTACTATTTTTATTATGCAACCTTACGGACAAAAAGCATGGGATGATGCCATAGTTCCTTATATGGATTCAAAAATAGGTTACAAAGTAGCCCTACAAAAAGCAAGTGACCCATTTAAACAATTTATGATAAAAAACACAAGGCAGAGCGATTTAGCATTATTTTATAGAATAAAAAATGCCAAAAATCCAAAAGATATAAACGATGTTAGTTTGCTTATGTTAATGCCAGCATTTATTATAAGTGAGCTAAGAACTGCCTTTGAGATAGGTTTTTTAGTATTTTTGCCATTTTTGGTAATAGATATTATTGTATCATCTATTCTTATGAGTCTTGGTATGATGATGTTACCGCCAACAATGATAAGTTTGCCTATCAAAATTATATTTTTTATTCTAATAGATGGATGGTTTTTAATCATCGGCAATATAGCACAATCATTTAAATAGTTGCTAACAACTATAAGAGTTTTTAAGATAGAATGTTTTTTAATTATTAAATAAAACAAGGAATCAAAATGTCAAATGTATCATCGTCGCATTATCTTTTTACAAGCGAAAGTGTAAGTCCAGGCCATCCAGACAAATGTGCTGATATAATATCAGATAGCATTTTAGATGCCTATTTAGCAAAAGATTCTAATTCAAGAGTGGCAGTAGAAACACTCGTAGCAGGCAAGCATATAGTATTGGGTGGGGAGGTTCGCTCTAATTATGTTTTTTCTCAAAGTGAGTATGAGCAGATTGTAAAAAATGCTCTAAACGACATAGGCTATGGCAATGACAAATATTTTACCAAAGAAGAATGCTTGCATATAGATGATATAAACTTGCAAGTAAATATCAACCAACAAAGTGATGAAATACATCAAGGAGTTGATAAGCAAGATGGCAATATAGGTGCAGGCGATCAAGGCATTATGTTTGGTTTTGCAAATAATGAATGCGATAATTATATGCCAATAGCTCTAAACCTCTCACGAGAGCTTATGAATGCCGTATATAATTATGCTCTTAAAAACCCTAATGAGTTTGGAGTGGATATAAAAACACAAATTACAATAGATTATAAAACTAAAGACAATTATGAAAATTGCAACCCACAAAGCATACATACCATTGTTTGCTCAGCTCCTTGTGTTAGGAGTATGGACATAAATACTGCAAGAGAAAAAATCCAAAAAATAATAGATGACACATTTAAATCTAACAAGCTATACGATAAAGATAAGGTAATAGTGTATATAAACCCAACAGGTAAATATGTAAATCATTCTAGCTTGCATGATAGTGGGCTAACGGGTAGAAAGCTAATAGTAGATAGTTTTGGTGGTTACTCCCCTATTGGTGGTGGCGCACAAAGTGGCAAAGATTATACAAAGGTTGATAGAAGTGCATTATACAAAGCAAGGTATATAGCCAAACATATAGTAGCAAGTGGATTATCTAAAAAAGCAATAGTTCAAATATCATACGCTATTGGTATTGCAAAACCTTTGAGTGTAAATGTAGATACAAGTGGCACCTACAAAGAAGGTTTAAACGATGATATTATTTCTAAATTTGTAGAAGAAAATTTTGATTTTAGCCCAAAAGCAATTATTGATAAGTTTCAGTTAGACAAGCCATCAAACACCAACTTTATGTATGCAGATGTCGCAAAAAATGGACAAGTAGGATATGAGAAAACTCCGTGGGAGGAGTTAGATGCTTTGGATATTTTTAAAAAGCTAATTTAATTGCTCCCTCAAATATATTTGCAAAATTTTAGTAAGTTTTTAGTATTATATTTATAATTAAAAACTTCACAACCTAAGGCAAGTAAAATGACTTTTAAAGATATAATACAAAAAATAAACACTACATTAAACCAAAAAGCCAATTTTTTATCTAACAAAAGCTCAGAAGATGTATCAAATGATGAAGCTTCACATATTGTAAGTGAAGTCAGCACATTAGAAGTAACAAGCCCTAACCAAAGCACAAACACTATAACTTTAAAATCGCAAGACAAACAAAAAAGCCATTGGGTTAAGTGTAAATCTTGCGATTCTATGATGTTTCACAAAGAAGTAGAGAAACTTCACCATATTTGCCCAAAATGCAATTATCATATGCGACTTGATGCTATGGAGAGAATAAATATTTTATGTGATCAAGATAGCTTTATCCAATACGATGCTTCGCTTCATCCGATAGATCCTATAAACTTTGTAGATAGCAAATCATATAAAAAACGAATAGAGCAAGCTCTCAAAAAAACACTCAGAACAAGCGCCGTAGTTAGTGGCGAGGGTGCAATCAATGGGCTTAAAGTTCAACTTGTTGTTTTTGATTTTTCTTTTATGGGTGGCTCTCTTGGCTCAGTAGAGGGCGAGAAAATAGTAAGAGCAATAAATAGATGTATCAAAAAAAACCAACCTCTAATAATAATAAGTGCAAGTGGTGGTGCAAGAATGCAAGAGAGCACATATTCTCTTATGCAAATGGCAAAAACATCAGCAGCACTAAAAAAGCTTGACAAAGCTAAATTGCCTTATATATCAATCCTAACAGATCCAACTTTTGGTGGGGTTAGTGCTTCGTTTGCATTTTTGGGCGATATTATTATGGCAGAACCGGGCGCTCTTATAGGTTTTGCAGGTGCAAGAGTTATAAAACAAACAATAGGAAAAGACTTGCCAGATGGCTTTCAGAGGGCAGAATTTTTGCTTGAATGTGGGTCTATTGATATGGTTGTTTCAAGAGGCGATATGAAACAAACTTTGTATGATATTTTATCTGTGCTACATTCTAACAACAAAGATAGCAAAGATAATAACAAAGCAAAAAAATCAGCCAAAACAGATAAAAAGCCTACAAAACACACAAGCACAAAAGCACAAAAATCAGCCAAAAAAACAACTACAAAATAACCAACCATCACAAATGATATATGCACTTTGTGATAGGGGCTTTTTAAACTCTCACAACTACACATTAGATGATTTTATGTCCTCTATCAAAGACATAAACCATAGCCACAAAATAGCAATGGTGCAATATAGAGACAAATTAGCTACACAACTCCAAAAAATACAAGCACTAAAACATCTAAAAACTGCCCTTAGCGATAATTTTGCCCACGATATACCACTTATCATAAACGACGATATTTCTTTGCTTGAATATTGCGATGGAGTGCATTTAGGGCAAGATGACCTATCTGCAATAAACTCAGATTACAATATTGCTTGTAAATTAGTAACCACCAAAACAATCAAACAAAACAAACTCTTTGGGCTAACCACACATAACGAACGCCAAATACTACAAGCCAACACTCACTCTATTAGCTACATAGGTTTAGGCGCATATAGAGCAACCACCACAAAAGACATATCACAAGCAAATATATTGGGTGATAGAGCGCAATACTTAGCCAAAATCTCCACACATCCAGTAGCCATTATAGGTGGTGTCCGCATAGATGATGATATACCAAACACTACTTACAAATGCATTTGTAGTGGGCTATTTGCCACAAAGGGTTAGAATGCATATCAATATATACGCCATATCAAAATCACCAGACATACCATACAAAGACAAGTTTCTAAAACTATCAAGCTCTTATGCCACCATAAACGAACACCACATACTAAACAACACCATCAAAAAAGCACAAGCCACTTCTAAACTATCAGCTCAGAGTGCATACGATAGCCATTTTACCCCAAAGCTACCCCAAGCTACACTAAACATAGCATTAGATGAAAACGGCAAAATGTTAGACTCTATCTCATTTGCAAATATGCTAAAAGACATCAGCAAAATCAACTTTTTTATAGGTGGTGCTTATGGTTTTGGCAATGAGTTTATAAGCAAATGCCACAAAAGCATATCGCTATCACCTCTTACATTTTCTAAAGACTTAGCCTATATTGTCCTTTGTGAGCAGGTGTATAGAGCGCTTAGCATACTAAACAACCACCCTTACCACAAGAGCTAATAGAATATAAGGTTTTAGAGGTAGTGTGCGAATGATGCTTGGCAAAATTTATACCCCAGCAGAGGATAGAGCAAAGAAAATAGACGACCTACTTGCAATAAAACTTCCAAAATAAAGGCTTAGTTAGTGAATAAGCCTGATTTTTCAGAACTATGTTCCACTCCGTTTCACTATTCTTCGGCTATGCCTCAGTGCCTCGCATTCTTCGGCTACGCCTCAGTG
>CAZXTK010000053.1:0-7851 GCA_964643665.1 uncultured Campylobacterales bacterium | reverse complement strand
CACAAAAGCCCCTTATGTTTGTAGATGCTAATATTATACTCTATTAAGCTTGATTTTGTAATGAGTTTCTAAAAACTCTTTTTTTATATTTATTGGCAATCTTTAAAGTATCTTTTAGCTTTTAATAGCAAATGAACAAAAACTGCTTTTTGCTATAATGCGCCTATGCAAAATAGAGTAAACTTTAAAGTCCATTCCAAATATGCCCCAGCAGGTGATCAGCCACAAGCCATACAAAAGCTTACAATGAGTATAAAAAATGGCAATCAATACAACACCCTACACGGCGTTACAGGAAGTGGCAAAACATACACAATGGCAAAAGTGATAGAACAACTCTCTATGCCAACTCTTATAATGACACATAACAAAACATTAGCAGCCCAACTTTATAGCGAATTTAAGGGCTTTTTCCCAAACAATCATGTGGAATATTTTATAAGCTATTATGATTATTATCAACCAGAGGCATATATACCAAGAAGTGATTTATTTATAGAAAAAGATAGCGCAATAAATGCAGAGTTAGAACGCCTCAGGCTTAGTGCATCTGCAGCCTTGCTTAGTTTTGATGATGTAATATGTGTGGCTTCTGTATCGGCTAATTATGGGTTAGGCGACCCAAATGAATACAAAAAAAATGTGCAAACATTTGATGTAAATAGCACTTATAACCAAAGTAAAATGCTTTTAAAACTTGTAGAAATGGGCTATAAAAGAGATGATGCTTTTTTTGAAAGAGGCAGGTTTAGAGTAAATGGTGATGTTGTTGATATATTTTTAGCTTATGAGCAAGATTGGTTTATAAGATTGGAGTTTTTTGGAGATGAGATTGAGAATATTTTTAAAATAGACTTTATGACTTCGCAAAAAATTGCATCGGTAGATAAATTTATCGTTTATAGTGCCAATGCTTTTATAGTATCAAATGATAAATTAGCTATTTGTGTAAAAAGAATAGAAGATGAATTAGCTGATAGGCTAAAATATTTCAAAGAAAATGACAAACTCATAGAAGCAAATAGATTGCAACAAAGAGTTGAGTTTGATTTAGAAATGATACAAAGCACGGGTATGTGCAAAGGGATTGAGAATTATTCAAGATTGCTAACAGATAAAAAACCGGGCGAGACTCCATATACTCTTATTGATTATTTTGAGAGTAAAAATATGCCTTATTTGCTAATTGTAGATGAAAGCCATGTGTCTTTGCCACAATTTAGAGGTATGTATGCAGGAGATAGAAGCCGAAAGGAAGTATTGGTTGATTATGGGTTTAGGTTGCCCTCGGCGTTGGATAATCGCCCACTTACATTTGATGAGTTTATTAACAAAAAGGCTAATTTTTTGTTTGTATCCGCAACGCCGGGTGAGGTAGAGCTTGAACTCTCAGATGAGGTAGCAAGGCAAGTTATTCGCCCTACTGGATTGCTTGATCCGATAATAGAAGTAGTGAGTAGCACTCATCAAGTAGAACATTTGCATGATGAGATTAAAAAAGAAGTTGATAAGGGTTTTAGGGTTTTAGTAACTGTTCTAACTAAAAAAATGGCAGAGGATTTATGCACTTATTATTGTGATTTGGGGATAAAAACAAAATATATGCATAGTGACCTTGATAGTATTGAGAGAAATCAGATTATACGAGAGCTAAGGCGTGGTGAGTTTGATGTGTTAATTGGTATTAATCTTTTGCGAGAGGGTTTAGATATTCCAGAGACATCATTGGTGGCTATTTTGGATGCTGATAAAGAAGGGTTTTTGCGAAGCGAGGTATCTCTTATACAAACAATAGGACGAGCAGCTAGAAACTCACAAGGGAGAGTTATTTTATATGCAAATAAAACCACTCATAGTATGCAAAAAGCGATAGAGACAACAAAAGAGCGAAGAGCTATGCAAGATGAGTTTAATAAAAAGCATAATATTACACCAAAAAGCACAACAAGAGCGTTAGATGAGAGCTTAAAAGATGAAGATGCTGATGAGCTATATAATCAAATGATGCAAGAGAAAAAAGCAAAAATGCCACCAGCACAAAAGCAAGAGATGTTAAAAGAGCTAAGAGTTAGAATGAACAAAGCGGCAAAAGATTTGGATTTTGAAAAAGCAATTAGCCTAAGAGATGAGATTGAAAAAATAAAAAAATTATAAATTATTTATTTGATTTTTGCTTTGCTCGTTTTTCGTATTTATAAACAAGAAACATAATAAAAAACAAGATTATCAAAGTTGTAATAGCTGGAACAAAAAGATTAGAAAACTCTAACACAAGTAAAACCAAAATAAATAACACTATGTTGACACAAATTGCATAATTTGTAACTTTAAAATGGCTCCAACCACTTCTTGTTAGTTTATGAAACAAAAAATCATTGTGTGGTTTAGTCAAATCATCACCATTTATTGCTCTTTTGATAAGAGTTATAGTGGCATCAAACCAAAAAAGTGCAGAGAGCATTGCCCATATCCACAAATTAAGGGACTCTATATTTGCATAATATAATGTAAAAACTCCAATTGTATAACCAAGCAATGTGCTACCTACATCTCCCATAAATATTTTGGCATTATTAAAGTTCCAATACAAAAACCCTAAAACACAAACCAAAAATACCAAAAAGTGCTCACCACCAAAAATAATAAACCCGCAAAGAGCTAAAAACACAGCCTCGCTACCAGCATAGCCGTTGATACCGTCTAAAAAATTATATAAATTTATAAACCATACAATTACTAAAAAAGCAAAAGGATTTGTGATATATGGATTTGTGATAGAAAACAAATCACACTCAATGGAGTTAAACCCCCCAAGCAAGAATAAAGCCACAATAGCAACAATGCTTTGTATCATAAAACGAATGCCCACTCCTACATCATACATATCATCGCAAAAACCCATTATTGCAATAGGTAAGCCTAACATCAACAAATAAAACAAAGTATCATCTATGGAATTTATAGAGTATAAATATGCAACCCCAATAAACCAAGTAATAGCTATGGCTATACCTCCACCTTGTGGGGTTGGGATAGAGTGTAAGCTTCTTTTTGAAACCTCTACAACTAATGAGTGTTTAATAAAATAGTTTTTGATATACCAAGTAAGCAAAAAAGAGGACAATAATAAAATTACATAAATCATTCTCTCTCCTTTTGATACCAAAATTGCTATTTTGTGTTATGTGTATTATATACTAATTTATGTAAGAGAGGGTTTTTAAAGATTGTAGATGAGCTTTTTTAGTATTTTGTATAGTTTAGTATTTTTGTTAACACCCAACAATGCTTGTATAAAAATATAGATCTCGCCTTTAATATCTTTTTGTATATTTGTGGAGTATTTGTAATAAACCGATACAAAAGATAATCTCATAGGAGAGCATATTTTAAGCACTTGTCGCAATGCAGTAAGATAATATTTGTCAGATACATTGTTTCTCTTGCTATACTCTTTCAAATATGCAAATACCTCATCTAATGTATCGCTGTTGGCATTATTGGCAATGTGGGCTAAATTTTTAGCTAATAAAGCACCCTTTGTAGATTGATTTATTAGATAATATTGTGATATTTTAAAAGCATTGCTTAGTGTTTGTGATAAATGCTTTTGCGATATTTGATTGTCGTGGTATCTGTATTTTAAAAGCACCTTATCTATATTGCTCATTTTGCACCCACCAAGTGCCATATCCACCCATAGTTTATAGTCTTCTATATGTGTAAAATCAGTGTATTTAAAGTTTTTAAACACACTTGTTTTTATCATCACGCTCGGGTGCGCAAAGGGCGAAATAAACATTAGCATTAGTTTTATATCTTCATCAGAGGTTGGATATTGCCACTCTTGTAGGGATTTTGTATCATCAAAAAGCTGTATATAGCTTCCGCACATATCAATATGCGAGTTACTTTCTAAAAACCCTACTTGCTCTTGCAATCTATCTAGCGAAGAAATATCATCACCATCCATTCTTGCAATGTATTTGCCTTTGGCATAGCTTATGCCTTCATTTAAGCTGGCTATTAGCCCTTTGTTTTCTCTGCTTATTAGTTTTATTCGTTTATCTTGTTTTTGATATTTTTTGATAATCGCCAAACTATTATCCTCTGAGCCATCATCTATAATAATAAACTCAAAATCGCTATATGTTTGATTAAGTATGCTCTCTATGGCTTCATGCAAATAAGTCTCGCCATTATAAACGCTCATAACAACCGATACGATAGGATTATTTTTGCTCATTATTACCTCTTATAATCCTTTTTAATACATCATAAAGCCCTATTGTTTTTAAAAAAGACATCAAATTCGCCCTTTGTAAAACCATAAAATACAAAAACTCCCCACGAATTTTGCTTGTTAGCTTTTTTATATAATTATTTTGTATCAAAGCTTCCATCATTTTACAATCGTTTTTGTCTTTGGTCTCACCTCTTTTTTGTTTCATTTTATATAAATTATCAAAAGATATAAATTTAAGATCATTAAAATAAAAATAATTATCTGGGTTAAAAATCAGCTCTTCTTTGCTTTGGGAGTGGTATTTTAAATCTTCATCGTGATTGTTTATATCATCTATATTGGTTTTTATCGCGCTATTATCGCTATACAAATAATCAACATCTCTAGCCTCTCGCAATCCGTAACAAGAGAGCACCATAGATGAATCTATCAACAATTTATCGCTATCAAGATTATTGGTTTTTATAAACTCTTTTATTTGTGATATTTTTTTATGCGTTGAGAGGTATTTGTTTGCTTTTGCATAATTTAAAAAATGCAATGAATTATCATTAAACACCACCTTAGCAACTCTTAGGGCCTCTTGTTTGGTATCTGTAATATGCACCGAGTGCTTGCCTACACCAAAAACATCTCGTATTTTGTTTTTTATATCTAAAACCTCATCAAGGCTACTAGCCCTAAAAGCTATTACTTCAAACTCATCAAAATGTTTAAAGCACTCTACTAGTTTGTGTTTTACGCCTTTGAAATTATTGCTAATATCGCCTATCCATTTTTCTTTGTAATAAATTTGAGATAACAAATTATGTGCGCCGTTGTGGTTTAGTTTTATGCTTTTTTTATAAACAATATTGGGGATTATGCCCTCAATTTTGGCTTTTGTGTGGGCTGAGTGTTTGGCAATTGGCCACAAAAATGCTATGTGAATATTTGTGCTGTATTTAACAAATGTAGTAGCTACAATATCTAATATATTTGCAGATATATTTCGCTTGTAAAAAAACTCATAGTCATAGCAATGTGTTAGTGTGTTTAACTGCACTGCTTTTATCTCTTGGTTTAAAAATATCGCACTAGCAATCCTATGTGCGCCATTTGCAGGGGTGCTATTTTTGCATAAAACTATTAGAGTTTTGTCTTTATCAAATCCATTTTCTTTGATGCTTTTGTGAGTTGTTTTAAATGCTTGCACAAAATCATCTATGGCGTTTTTTGAACTATTGCCAAATTCTTTGTAAGTAGCTAAACTAAGTGCTCTAATATGCTCTTGGTATATCGCTTTTGCAAATTTAGCCTCGCTATTAATATGCTCTAAAAACAAAAGCTTAAAAGCAATATCAAATCTGTTATGGCTTAGCAAGGTTTTAGAATTTAAAGAGATAATTAAATAATTTTCTTTGTCAAGCTCATCATAAAAATGTGGCTCTATAAGCGCTTTTAGCTCATCTTTATTCATCATAGCAAAACTCGCTTAGCTTGTTGGTTATTTGTTGTATTTCGTTTTTATACAACAATGCCTCGTTAGTGAGGTATAGTTTTACATTTTTTATACTTTTATCTGGATTTAGATATTTCTTTTTGTGGATATGATGTTTGCTATCAATTTTTACAAATTTACAAATTTTATCTACCGTATCATCATATTTATATATCAAATCTTCAAAATTTATTTTTAGTATTTGCTTGTTGTTTAAATCATCACTCTTTTGATGCAATCTTAGTGCCCTATACCACTCAATAAAATCATCCACATTGCTACAATCACAAAACCAACTTGCCCTTTTGTATCTTAGTTTGTTTAACAAATACAAATCTCTTGGGTCTCTATCTACTAAAATTACTTTTAGATTAGCAACATAATTAAAATACCTTTTAATATTAGTTGTAGGAACTAATTGGTCAAAAACTAAATGCTGATATTTATCGCTTTTATTAACAAGATTAAATAATTTTATGGTGTATTTTTTTGTTTTGGCATAAAACATCTCTTTGGTAGGATAAGCATAGGTTTTATCAATTATAGGATACCACACACAAGGCTCATAGAGCTCTTGAGAGATTAACTTTTTATACACGAGCTGTAACCTAACCAAAATCGTAAAATAAAAAAATCTTTTAAATTTACTTGGCACTTCTGCAGGGCTAATAGCTTTTTTGAATTTTACATCTACTAATTGCTCTAAATACTCATTGGTATATTTTATAAATTGATTGTCAAAAAACTTATCATAAAACCTTTTGTTAGTGATGGCATATTGTCTGTATCGCTCAATTGCCAATGATACTTTTGAGCGGTGATTGCCATCTGTCAAAAAATATTCCAAATCGCTAATGCCATCAAAATCTTGCAAAAACCAAAACTCCCCATCGCCCATAGAGCAACAATTATCAAACTCTTTAAACAAATCAGTTATGCCACTACTGCCAGTATCGCCATATCCCGTGCATGTAATTATTTGTTTAGCCATTTTTTACCTTTAATATTTTATCCCATTTAGGGGCAATATTTTCTATATAAAATTGCTTTGCTTTATTTTTTGATGCCTTGCCCATTGTTGCTCTTAGGGTTTTGTTTTTTATCAAACTTTGTATATTGGTTGAGAGCATTTGTGTATCGCCAATTTCACACAATAGGGAATTTGTTTTATGCTCGCATAAAAATTTGGCACCGCAATTATTAAATGCCACTATTGGCAAGCCACACTCCATTGCCTCTAACACAACCATGGGCATACCCTCGCCTCTTGAACTCATAACATAAATAGATGATGAGAGATAAAAAGATTTTACATCTTGAAGTTGCCCTATTAGCTCAATATTTTTTTGCAAAGATAAATCATCAATCAACTTGGTTAAGCTTTCTCGCTCATCTCCGCTTCCTATAATTTTTAATATCCAATTAGGATTATTTTTGCTCACATCTGCCCACGCTCTTATAAGCAAATCAAAGCCTTTTATATAATCTAATCTACCTACTGCTAAGACTACTTTTTCATTATAATTGGCTATATTTTTGCTTTTAAAAGTTACAGGATTAGGGATATAACTTATTTTGGTTTTTATGCTTTTATAGTAATTTGGCAAAATAGAGTTGATTAGTTTAGCTTGAATGCTCTTTGGCTGAGAATATGTTATATCATAATCATCATACAAAGCAATAATCTCATCAAATGCATAATTAATCATGGCTTGTGAGAGATGATGATATATATTTTTAAAATCACTACTGCCTCCATGGGCAAAATATACGAGCTTTAAACTTTTATCAATTAAGCCAAGCTTTTTTAATACAAAAAGATAAGAGATATACAAAGCTTTATTAAAAACTAAAACCTCATCTTTTCGTGGTTTTAAAAATTTATAAATTTTATAAAATGTTTTTAGCCTATTTTTTTGTTTAAATTTTTCAATTCCCAAAACTGAGTATATGATTTGTTTATCAAAATCATAAAACAAAGGCACATCAATATTTGATACAGCCTCTATGCTATAGCCCTTATTTATAAAATAATTACCCCACAAATTTATAACCCTTGCAGGACCTCCCATTTGCATTGAAGAGTTTAAAAAAACTATTTTTTTAAACAACTTTTCTTCCTAAA
>CAZXTK010000052.1:0-8016 GCA_964643665.1 uncultured Campylobacterales bacterium | reverse complement strand
TAAGGAGCTAAAAGATCTACTACTTTAATACCTGTTTCTAATATCTCATTAGCAGTTGATTGATCTTCAAAAGCTGGTGCTTCTTGGTGGATTGATCTTGTAGGAGTGTTTTTTGGCAAAGATGCTCCGCCATCTATTGTTTCACCAATAACATTAAAAATTCTACCAAGAACATTTTCCCCAACAGGCACTTTAATAGGCGCACCTAATGCACTAACTTTTTGACCTCTCACAAGCCCATCTGTGCTCTCCATTGATATTGCTCTTACCCTATTGTCTCCAACATGGGCAGCAACTTCTAATATAATCACATCATCAGTGTGACATCCGCCTTTAATTGGCTCCACTCTCATTGCATCATTTATACTTGGCAACTCGCCTTCAAATTCAACTTCTACTACTGGACCTATAATTTTTATAATTTTACCTTGCACTTTTGCTCCTTATTTTAATGATTCTACACCAGATATAATTTCAACAAGTTCTGTGGTGATGGCAGCTTGTCTTGTTTTGTTATAAAATATTGTAAGTTCGTCTTTTTTTTCTCCTGCATTCTTAACCGCATTATCCATAGCCTGCATTCTTGCACTATGCTCTGCTGTTAGAGAATCCAATAAAGCATAATAAAAACTAAATACAATATATTTATCTGCTAACTCTTGTAATAGCTTATCGCTATCGCTTGATTCAATATCCATAGCCGAACCATCGCCCTGCTTACTCTCTTGTGGCATTTCAATTGGCAATAATGTTTTAATTTTTGCTTCTTGGGTTAGCATATTTTTAAAGCCATTATATATCAATATTACTTTGTCTGTTTTTTTATTATTAAAATCTTCAAAAACACCTTCTATAAACTCCTTAGCCAACTCATAATTTGGTGCTGAGCTTATATTGGTGCTTTTCTTTTGTAGTGTTATTTTATTAAAATTAAAATAATCACAAGCTTTTTTGCCACAAGAGAGCAATCTTACATTTGCCCCTTGTGCCTCGTATTGCTTTTTGGTTTTAAGCACATTATGAATTGTAGTGTGATTAAAACTACCACAAAGCCCTTTATCTGCTGTTATAACAACAATATCAACATTTTTAGGGTTGTCATTTTTTGCAAAAATTCTATCTGTTACTATCTCTTCAGTTTCATCTTTTACTCTAGCTAACTCACTCATAACTTCGCTTATTTTTTGAGAATAAACAACAGATTCATCTCTTATTTGTCTGGCTTTTCTAAGCTTTGCCGTAGAGACTAATTTCATAGCCTTAGTGGTTTTTTGAGTTTTAGTAACAGAGCCTATCTGTCTTGATATATCTTTTAAATTCGCCATTGTTTATTTTATAAAATTGCTTTTTTTGAAATCTTGTATTGCTTTGGTTAATTTCTTCTCAATGCTATCATCAAGCTTTTGATTAGTTTTAATGCTCTCTAATATATCATTATGTTTTATAACCATATAATCTGTAAATTCTTTCTCAAACCTAACAATATCGCCTGAGTCTATATCATCTAACATTCCATTAACACCAGCATATAAAATAACGATTTGTTTTTCTACATCAACAGGCGAATTTACACCTTGTTTTAATAGCTCAACAAGTCTTTTGCCTCTTTCTAACTGACCTCTTGTAACATCATCTAAATCTGATGCAAATTGAGAAAATGCTTCTAATTCTCTATATTGAGCTAAGTCTAACTTTAGAGTTCCTGCAACTTGTTTTACACCTTTAATTTGCGCTGCTCCACCAACTCTTGATACAGAAGAGCCGACATTGATAGCTGGTCTTACACCAGAGTTAAACAATCCTGTTTCTAAAAATATTTGCCCATCTGTAATTGATATTACATTTGTAGGAATATAAGCAGAAATATCACCAGCTTGAGTTTCAATAATAGGTAATGCTGTTAAAGAACCTGCACCTTCCTCATCGCTTAATTTTGCAGCTCTTTCAAGCAATCTTGAATGCAAGTAAAAAACATCCCCCGGATAAGCTTCTCTGCCTGGTGGTCTTCTTAATAATAATGACATTTCTCTATAAGCAACTGCATGTTTAGATAAATCATCATAAACTATCAAACAATGTTGCCCATTATCTCTAAAATACTCGCCCATACAAGCACCAGTATATGGGGATAGATATTGTAAAGGTGCGCTATCATTGGCAGTTGCACAAACTATTGTAGTATATTCTAATGCACCAGCTTTTTGCAATGTTTCTACTATATGTGCAATAGATGAAGTTTTTTGACCAATTGTAACATAAACACATTTAACATCTTTGCCTTTTTGGTTTAAAATTGTATCTATTGCAACAGTTGTTTTACCTGTTTGTCTATCACCAATAATAAGCTCTCTTTGCCCTCTACCAATTGGAACAAGAGCATCAATTGCTTTAATACCAGTTTGTAAAGGCTCATGAACTGATTTTCTTGACATAATTCCAGGTGCTTTTGTTTCTATAAATCTATTTTCTTTTGATTTAATAGGGCCTTTGCCATCAATTGGGTTTCCTAATGCATCTACAACACGACCAAGAACTTCATTACCTACTGGTATTTCTAATAGTTTTTTTGTTCTTTTTGCTGATGTGCCTTCTACTAAACCAGCGCTCTCTCCCAATATAACAACACCAACACTGTCTTCTTCTAAGCTCAAGGCTATACCCTTAGCGCCGTTTTCAAACTCTATAATTTCGCTAGCCATTGCATCTTTCAAGCCATAAACTTGGGCAATACCATCTGCCATACTTATTATCTTGCCAGTTTCATTGATACTAACATCAAACTCAAAACTCTCAATTCTATCTTTTATGATAGAGCTGATTTCATCTACTTTTAATTTGCTCATTTAAACTCCTATACCTTTTAAGATGTGATTTATAATTTTTTGTTTTGTGGCAGTTTTAGACAATATAACTGACATACCTAAATCAGCAATTTCTACTTTGATACCATCAAATTTTGATTTTACAACTTTTAATGAAAGCTTAACTTTTAGTTTATCGCTTAGCTTTTTTTCATATTCTTTAATATCTTTTGCACTTAAATCTATATTGCTATAAATTTCGCCCTCATATATGCCATTGTCTTTATCTATTCTCAACTTAAGTTGCTTATATAAAGTAGGCAATAGATTGAGTCTGTTTTTATCAGCCATTAGAGATATTAAATTTGTAGTCTTTTTGTCCGATTTAGGAATACAAGATAGCACAAACTCTAATTTTTTATTACAATGCAAATATGAATTTATAATATCTTTAAACTGTTGAGAGTTTAAATGCAAGTTATTTAAAGATCTTAGGTTTTCAATTATGCTATTTATTGTTTTTTTATCTAATTTTACAATAGCATTTACATATCTGTTTATAATTAAGGTATTCATTCTATATCGCTTTTTTCAAGAGTAGTGAAGATATCTCATTATCTTTCAAACCTATTTTATCTGTTTGTATAGTTTCATCTAAAAATTGGCTAACTACTTCTCTTTTAAATTTATTAGCAGCAGAGAGTTTTTTAAGCTCATTATTTTTAACTTGTATATCTTTTTGGATAGCCTTATCTTTTTCTAATTTGTCAGCTATTTGTTTGGCTTGTGCTTTTGCTAAATTAACAATTTGTATAGCCTCATCATTGATTTTGCTTAACTCTTTTTTTTTGGCTAAAAAATTTCTTTTACTCTCATCGCTTTTGTATTGAGCTTGTGTTAGTCTGGTTTGTATTTCTTCTATTCTATCACTAAAAAACTTGCTAATCTTTGGTTTTAACACAATATATGTCAAAGAAGCAAAAATAACAAAATTTACAACTCTTGGTATAAAATCAGTGTTACTAAAATCATTACAAAACGCATAAGAAGGAATAAAGACTACAAAAATAAACATAAAGACTATATTCATTTTCACACCTATTTTTATATTATTTATACTATTATATTCCATAATTATACCGTAATTTTCTTTTTTAATGTCTCGGTAATTAAATTACTTTGCTTTTGCAAACTTTCTACAACTACGCTTTTTTGTTTTTCTAAATCATCACAAAAACTATTATAGTCTTTCTCTAATGTAGTATTTAAACCATTCTTAAACTCAGCAAATGCTTCTTTTGCCTCTTTGGTGGCTTTTTGTCTTATTTCATTAGCTTCTTCTTTTGCAGTTTTTAACACTAAATCAATCTCTTCTTGGAGCTTTTGTGTTTTTTCATTATTTTTTTGAGCGATTAATTCGCAATTTTTAATATTTTTGTCTCGCAAATCTATTTGCCCCATAATAGGCTCATACACTTTTATTTTCAAAAACACCAAAGTAAATAAAACAACACCCGAGCATATAAATAATAAATTCAAAGAAATATCTAACATTATGTTATCCTTATTTTGCCTAATTAATCAGCTATGCAATATTACCTTAATAAAATTAAATCTACCTAAAAAACCAATAATTACCAAAAAAACAAAAAAACTACTTAGAATTTGTCATTTTTAAGGGGTCTATAATTTTATCAAACTCATCTTCGCTAAGTAACCCTAAAGATATAGCCGATTGTTTTAGACTTATATTTTTTTTATGTGCGTTTTTTGCTATTTTTGCACTATTTTCGTATCCAATATGTGGGTTTAGCGCAGTAACTAACATTAAAGAATTATGCAAATAATACTCTATATTCTCACAAATTGGCTCTATGCCCACAACACAATGGTCATTAAAAGAATTTAAACTATCACTTAGTAAATTACAACTTTGCAAAAAATTATAAGCAATAAGTGGCTTAAAAACATTTAGCTCAAAGTTGCCTTGTGAGGCACCAAAAGCAATAGCGCTATCATTACCCATAACCTGAATTGCCACCATAGTAAGCGCCTCACACTGTGTAGGATTCACCTTTCCGGGCATTATAGAGCTACCCGGTTCATTTTCTGGTATGCTAATCTCGCCAATACCGCACCTAGGTCCGCTTGAAAGCCATCTTATATCATTTGCTATCTTCATTACATTACAAGCAAGAGCTTTTAGAGCTCCACTAAGTGAAACAACTCCGTCATGAGAAGTTAGCGCATGAAACTTATTTGGAGCACTTTCAAACTTTTTGCCTGTAAGAGAGCTTATTTGTTGTGCTACTTTTGTAGCCAATTTAGGATGCGCATTTAACCCCGTGCCCACCGCTGTTGCACCAAGTGCAATTTGTCTGACAAACCTTAAATTATCTTCTATCATCTTATATGTATTATCTAACATCGTTACATATCCGCTAAATTCTTGCCCCAATGTTAGAGGTGTAGCATCTTGCAAGTGAGTTCTACCTATTTTTACAATGTTTTCAAACTCTTTTGTTTTTGCTTTGAATGTTGCTTTTATTTTTTTGATAGCTGGTAGTAATTTATCCTCAACTGCTATCACACAAGCGATATTCAAAGCCGTTGGGAAAGTATCATTAGAGCTTTGACTTTTATTTACATCATCATTTGGGTGTATTAGAGTGTTATTTTTATAATCTCCGCCTAATATCTCACAAGCTTTGGCAGAGAGCACTTCGTTGTGGTTCATATTAGATTGTGTCCCACTTCCTGTTTGCCAAACAGATAAAGGAAACTCTCCATCAAGCTTTCCATCTAATCCTAAATCACAAGCTTTTGCAATAGCATCTGCTTTTTGTTTATCTAACAATCCTAACTCGCAATTTACAAGTGCTGTTGCTTTTTTTACATAAAAAAACGCTCTTGTTATCTCTATTGGCATTTTTTCTTTGCCAATTTTAAAGTTATTTAAGCTTCTTTGAGTTTGAGCGCCCCAATAGCTATCATAAGGGACTTCAACCTCACCCATTGTATCATGCTGTGTTCTTGTTTTCATTTTAAATTACTACCTAAGGGATATCAAAAGAGCCACCCATATCTCGCACACAAAATGCTGGAACTAAAACATTAGATGCACCAACATCTAAGTTTGGATTACTTGTAAAAGTAGTTGTATTAGTTTTTGGGTAATATTGCAAAAAGTTGGTGCTTCCAAATAATCTTATTACCTTTTTTCCTAATACATTTACACATTTATTAGAAGCGTCAATAGTTTTTCCAGAAATTGAGTTAAACATAGCTTGCACGGAAGCATCATCTCTATTGTTTAGACTTATTGAATTAAAAGTAACTAATCTAAAATTATTTGGGCAACTATCTGATGTGGGATCAAACATATAATCATCATTACATTTTTTAGATGTTTTTGCTTTTAATATTCCATATCTTCTTGCTTCTGAATAGACCCCATCAACTTTTTTACAATATGCAATTGCTTTATCGTTTCCAATTAAACTTATGTATTTAAGACCTACGCCCGTATTGCTAAAAGTTGGGTAAGCAAAATTATAATAGGCTTCTTGGGTGGTTTGTGGCAAACCTAATGTAAGAATATAATGTTTTAATATTTGTGAAGTGCTACAAGAGCTGTCATAAAATGGGTTTTTGGTAAGTGCTAATACATCTTCTTTTGGCATATTAGATAAATGCCTACTATCTAAAGGCTCATAACCATCATCGCAAATTTTAGACGAAGTTTGTGTGTTTATAACCTTATTGCAATTATTAGAGCCACTCCATCCAGATTTGTCTGCATATACTAATTTATATTTAGCCATAATATCTGCTTGTGTAGGCGCTTTTGCACAATATGCTCCTATAAATCTAGACGCTGTCAATGCAAAATTTGAATAAGAGTTTGTGTTAGCTTGATAAGAACCAGCAATACCATCATCTAATAATAATATACTATTTTTGTTAGATGCTTTTGCACAAGTAAAAGTGCTTAATGCTTGATATGAGCCACTAAGGGCAGTTAGCTCCTCAGGGTTCATTTTAGAAAAAAGCTCATAGTCCATAAGCTTTGTTCCATCTGGACAATATGGATAATTAACACTATTTACATCACTACTAAATTGAGGATAATTATCTGCACTAGAACAATTACCTACACTTCTTAGAGGTGTTGATAGCCTATATTTTTGCATAACTGAGTTTTTATCAATTGGTTTTAATACACAATAAGCAACGCCTTTTGCAGCTTGAGTGTTTGAAGCATAAGAGCTAAAAGAATGAGAGTCATCTGATTTTATCTCCAATGTTCCATCTACTACCGCAAGAAAAACAGAATCGCTCACAGAATTAATTGCACTACAACTACCACCAGATTGAAAGTTTCCACCAGTTAATATTAATGCGTCTTTATGTGTTAAATTTGCCAAATCACTCTCTTCAACTAATGAGGTTAAATTATCACAAGTTGGGCGTCGCTCTATATTAAAATCACTATCACACACAAGAGCAGTTGAATTAGTGTATCTTAGATTATATTTTGCCATAACTGGCACACGATCAGCTTTAGCAATACAATACTCAACAGAACCTGCTGTTGAGCCTATTGTAGTAGCACTTGGAGATGTAGCATATAGGCTTGGTTTTATTTTTATTCTGCTTGTTTGTGCATTTTTTTGCTCACAATTATTGGCTGTTTTGCCACCAAAACCTTTGGTAAGAACGCGAAATTCCTCTGCAGTCATTTGTTTAATAGTTGCAATATCTATTGGCTTATAGCCTTTTAGGCAAGTTACAGCACTATTTGTATTTGATACGGGAATGCTCTCTGCACCACAAAGCTTATTATAGCTTGTTGATAGCACTATGCCATACTTAGCTCTTACTTGTGATGTTGTTGTATTGTCTCTCTGGCAGTAACCAAGACCTACAATCCTATTATCTGTTGGTCCTTGATTGTAAGCGCTTGACCATACACCATTCCATTTGGTTGTAAAATATTTACCATCTCTATTTGCATAAAGAGCAATACTATCAGTTGCAAATTGCGCATTTGGGTTTCCTGTAGATGTAAAAACATCTCTACAAAACTGACTTTGTTGCATTTCTACCGCGCTATTTGGTTGCAATGGGTATCTCTCCTCCCATGTCATACTTGGGTTTGTTAAAATATCTCTATCTGCCAAACTATAGCCCTTAGGGCAATCTCCTCTTCGTA
>CAZXTK010000051.1:0-8274 GCA_964643665.1 uncultured Campylobacterales bacterium | reverse complement strand
CAAAAAGAAGTTATAAAAAAATGATAATCTTGCAAAATTATAAAAAAATGATATAATAAAACTACATTACATAAAGGAGAATGAAATGTATAATAGAAATTATTTACAAGAAAATTCACAAACAAACACAAACTACTCGCAAGAGAGAGCCACAAGCAATGCGCCTACTAATATAAGAGAGTTTTTAAGACAAACTTACAGACTTTTTGCAAGCTCACTTTTAGCAGCAAGTGTTGGTGCATACTTAGGAATGGGTGTTGCCTCAACAATACAAAGCTGGTATTGGGGTTTTGTTATTTTAGAAATTGCTCTTTTGTTTGGCTTATATGCTGTTAAAAACAAAGCAGGTGTAAACTTAGCAGTTTTATTTGCTTTTACATTTGTTAGTGGTTTAGTATTAGCTCCACTTCTTACATTGGCTATTGGCATTACAGGTGGTGCAGGGATAATAGGTCAAGCATTTTTGATGACTTCTGTTGCTTTTGGTGGTATTAGCTATTTTGCTATGACAACTACAAAAGATTATACAAATATGGGCAAGTTTTTGTTTATAGCTTTGATCATCTTAATAGTTGGCTCTATAAGTAATATTTTTATAGGCTCATCTTTGCTGCAACTTGGTATTGCTATGTTTGGTGCATTATTATTTAGTGCTTTTATTTTGTATGATACACAAAACATAATCAAAGGAAATGTAGCTACTCCAATAGAAGCTGCCATTGCTTTGTATTTAGACTTCTTAAACTTATTTGTTTCTTTAATACAAATTCTTATGGCGTTTGCAGGTAACAACGACGACTAACACAAACTTATTAGCTCTTGCCTCTTATGGCAGGGCTTTTTTCTTTTAAATCTTGCATAATCAATGTCAAACAAAGATCACATACGAATCATAGATGCTAATCTAAACAGACTAAAAGAAGGCATAAGAGTAGTAGAAGATATTTTAAGATATTACTACAACGACAAAACTCTCACAAGAGAGCTAAAACATTTACGGCACAAAGCCAAAATAAAACAATACAAAAAGCTACTAAAATCACGAGATAGCATAAATGATGTTTTGAAAAAAACACAAAAAAGCGAACTACAAAGAGCAAATATCAAGCATATTATAATTGCCAATATAAAAAGAGCACAAGAGAGTGCGAGAGTTTTAGAAGAGATTAGCAAACTAATATCCAACAAAACAAGCGAGAGGTTTAAAACCATAAGATATAAAACTTATGAGATAGAAAAAAGAATAATCTTAGACATAATAAAATCTAAAAAAGAGTCTAAAACCAAATAGAGCAATAAACCAATAGATAATAACAATAAAACTAATTATTGATTACATACTTTATGCAATTTGTATAGCTTTTTGTGCAAGGGTTGGCATTTTTGTAAGCTATATCAAAAGCGCTCCCATGCCCTACACTAACCCTTTTGATACTAAGCCCCAAAGATACATTTATGCTCTGCTCAAAATACAAACTCTTTAGCCCAATAAGCCCTTGGTCATGATACATACAAACAAAATATTTGTATTTTTTGCGCATATTTGGAGTAAATGCAATATCAGGAACGATAGCACCTTCAAACAAATCATAGCCTATTTCTTTACTTATAGCTTTATTTGCTTTTTTAATAGCTTTTATTATTTTAAAATCTTCTTTGCCAATAACTCCACCATCGCCAGAGTGTGGGTTTATGCCAAGCACGGCAACTCTTTGCTTTTTGTTTAGTTTATCTTTTAGCTCATAATTATAAAAATCTATCAAAAACTCTTTTAGTTTTTTGGTATTTTTTGCTTTTTTGATAGCGTCTTTTAGGCTTATATGATCGCTTAGCAGTGCCACATACATACTCTCACAGCCCATCATCATAATAGCATCTTGCCCAAACACATCTCTTAGCACATCAGTATGCCCAACATATCTAACACCGCCCTCTCCCCACGATTGTTTGTTAATAGGCATAGTTATTATTGCATCTATATTATTTTTTGTATTTTTGGCTAAATCTATTGCACTCATAAAACACTCAAAAGAATGTTTGCCACTTTTAGCACACACCTGCCCTGCTTTTATTTTAAACTCATCTTTTTTGGCAATTTCAACATTATGTATATTAAAATCTTTTGGCAGTTTTACGCCTATCTTTTTGCACGCTTGTTTTAGTATGCCTTTATTTACGACATACACTATATTTACAAGTTTGGATATTTTTTTATGCTCTTTTAGTGCAATCTCCAACCCAATACCATTTACATCGCCAACACTTACAGCAATAGTTTTTTTGCTCATACTCTAATAGCCCTTGTTTATCAGCTCTTTCATTTCAATAATAGCTTGTTTTAGACCCACAAATACGCTTCTTGCTATTATGCTTTGCCCGATGTTTAGCTCTTTTATTTGCTTAATTTTTAAAATCTCTCTCATATTAAAATAATTAAGCCCATGCCCCATAGCTACTTCTATGCCCATATCATCTACTATTTTTGCACCGTTTCTTAGCTGTTCATAAGAGTCTTTTAATCTGCTTTGCAACTCTTGTTTGCTAAGCTCTAACTCTTTTATGGAGTGGTTAGAATAAGCCAAATTAGAATAAGCCATTGCATAAATATTACAATAATGTCCTGTATGGAACTCTATATGTTCTATATCATAATTTTTTAAATTATTTATTGTTTCATCTGATGGGTCAATAAAAAGCGACACTCTAATACCCGCATTATTTAGCTTGGCAATTGCGCTTTGCAATCTTTTATAATTCGCCTCGTTTGATGTAGATATATCAAGCCCACCTTCTGTTGTTAGCTCTTGTCTTTTTTCTGGCACAAGTGTAGCCATATATGGTTTTGATGCTACTACAATATCTATAATCTCTTCATTTAAAGAGCATTCTAAATTTACTTTTAGAGGTGAGTGTGTGATTATATTTGCTACATCTCTATCATTTATGTGGCGTCTATCTTCTCTTAAATGTATAGTTATCTGCTCAGCCCCTGCGTTTTCACACTCAAAAACTGCTTGCAGTATATTTGGGCTATTTACTGCTCTTGCTTCTCTTAAAACTGCAATATGGTCTATATTCACACCTAATCTCATTGTTATCCTTTTGGGTATATGCAATTTTAGCATATTCGCATTTAGTGGTATAATTAAAACAAAAAGGCAATTTATGAAAGATAAAATACAACTAAGCTTTTTTGGCAATGGCAATATGGCAAGTGCTCTAATAGCAAAACTTAGCCAAATAAACACATTTAGCATAAGAGTAATTGGCAGAGATAAAGATAAATTAAAAAAGCTACAATCTACAAACAAAAACATCAGCATACTAACCTATGATGAGTTAGATTCAATAAAAAACGACACCATAATTTTATGCGTAAAACCAAACAATCTAAACGACATCAAAGACATATTAAAAAACAAAGGTCGTGCGCTAAATGTTATATCTGTATTAGCAGGGGTTGAGATAGATACTCTAAAACAAAACATAAATTCGCAATTTTATGCAAGAGTTATGCCAAATGTGGGTGCCAAAATTGCAAAAAGCACTACTGCTATTTATGCTGATAATAGCAATCTTAGTGCATTATGTGTGCAGGTTTTTGAATATGTTGGCTCTTGTGTGGTGCTTGGAAGTGATGATGATATAGACATTGCCACAGGTGTTGTTGGCTCTGCGCCGGCGTTTTTGTGTGAGGTTTATGAAGGCATTTGCAAACAAGCTATAAATTTAGGGTTAGATGAGCAAAAAAGCAAAAAGCTAACAAATGGGTTGTTTGAATCTTTTAGCGCACTTATAAACCAAACCTCCACCACCCCACAAGAGCTAAAAACTGCAATAACTAGCCCAAATGGCACAACATATGCAGGGCTAAAAAGCTTAGAGGCAAACAAAGCACAAGAGATATTCTCACAAGCAATCAAGAGCGCATATGATAGAGCAAAACAATTACAAGAGCAATCTAAAAAATAGCTTTTCTTTACTTGAAGTTATTTTGGCTTTTATAATTATTTCTATTTTGATAAGCTCACTTTTGAAAGTTTTTAGGCTTAGCGATGATTATTTAACTTATTATAAACTAAATAATGAGCATAATAATTTAGCATTAAACACAACTATAAATAACTATACAAATTTTAAATTTCTTTTATGATAACAATAATCAAAACCCAAAAGGGCATAGTATTGCTTGAAGTTATATTTGCAAGTGTTATAATTGGTGTTTTGTTTTTTACATCTTTGCAAATTGCCAAAACTCTTGCCACAAAGAATAATTTTTCTTATGCAAGTAATATTGCCAAATTAGAATTTGAAACACTAAGAGAGTTTTTAACTCATAAATTACAAATAAACTCAAATACAACTAATTTTAATCTTTATAGTCATTTGCAATACGATAGTGCAAACAAAGCTCTCACATATGATGGCAATTTGCTACTCTCAAATGTGGCGAGCTTTACTACAATTCCCAACTTGGCAAATATAACTTATACAATTTGTATAATACCTATAAAACAAATAGGTTACAATGGCTTTAATATTTGCCAAAAACAAATACTTATTGGGGATTAAACTCTAAATGCTTATTATTTTGAAATTTATAATCTGCTATAATGTCTCTACTCACAAGGAGATTTATGTCATATTTGCAAAATAAAACTTTAATACAAAAATACAATATCCCCGGTCCAAGATATACATCTTATCCAACTGTGCCGTTTTGGAACAAAGAGGGAATACAAAAAAATGATTGGCAAAATAGCCTAAAACGCTCTTTTGATGAAAGCAATGCCAAAGAAGGAATTAGCCTTTATATTCATTTGCCATATTGTGAAAGTCTTTGCACTTTTTGCGCTTGTCATAAGCATATAACCAAAAAACATTCAGTAGAAGATGAGTATGTTGATACATTATTAAAAGAATGGAGGCTTTATATTGATATTTTAAAAGACAAACCGCGCATTCGCGAGATTCATTTAGGTGGTGGCACACCTACTTTTTTTTCTGCTCTTAATTTAAAAAAAATAATACAAGGAATACTAAAATATGCTACCAAATGCGAAGTGTATGATTTTTCTTTTGAGGCTCACCCAAACAAAACATCTAAACAACAGCTTCAAACATTATTTGATTTGGGATTTAATCGCATTAGTTTTGGCATACAAGATTATGACCCAATTGTGCAAAAAGCCATAAATCGCCATCAAACATTTGAGAGGGTAGAGAGCATACATAATTTATCTTCTCAGATAGGCTATAACTCTATCTCTCACGATATTATTTTTGGGCTACCTCACCAAAACAAAGAAAGCATAAAGCAAACTATTGCAAAGACTATAAAACTAAAACCAGATAGAATTGCTTATTATAGTTATGCGCATGTTCCTTGGATAAAGGGCGTTGGGCAAAGAGGGTTTGATGAGAATGATTTGCCAAAAGATGAATACAAAAGAGAGCTATATGAGTTAGGCAAACAGCTTTTTTTTGAGGCAGGATATGAAGAAATTGGAATGGATCATTTTTCTTTGCCAAGCGATAGTTTATATAAAGCTATGAAAGACAAAAAGCTTCATAGAAATTTTATGGGTTATACAGCTGGAAAAACACATCTTATGATAGGGCTTGGAATGTCTGCTATATCTGATTCGTGGTATTCTTTTGCGCAAAATGAAAAACGAGTAAAAGACTATATAAATCGTGTAAATAAAGGCGAGTTGCCTATATTTAGAGGTCATCTTTTGAGCAATGAAGATTTATTGGTAAGAAAACATATACTAAACCTTATGTGCAATCTTGAAACCTCTTGGGAGAGTGATGATATGAGATTAAAAAATATAAATGAAATATTAGAGCGTTTAAAAGAAATGGAAGAAGATAATCTTATAGAAATTTATGAGCATAAATTGGTAGTAAAAGAACATAGTAGAATGTTTGTAAGAAATGTCTGTATGGCATTTGATTTAAGATTATCATCTGCCAAGCCAAATAGCCGTATTTTTTCTATGACCATATAGGCTCTTTATTCTTAAACGTATTTTATGCAATATGTGCAAAAAAGCACAAAAAACAAAAACACAACAAAAAGCTTATAAAAAAGCTTATGCGCTTTTAATAGTTGTATTTTTATTAGTCATTTTTACTCTACTTAGTATAAGAGTTGTAGAAAACATATCGCTCTCAAACAATATAAACAAATTAAAATATTTTAATATACAAGCAAATATACATATGTCAAAAATAACCAAATATATTAACACACATTCAAAACAAGAGATATTGCAACTTGACACAACTACATTTTTAAACGACAATAGGTTTAAGCTTATTATAAAACAATCAACAACCCAGCCAAATATTATATTTGTAAAAGTAGTTTATAAAGACTTTGCGAATATGGACATTGCTATAACAAGGGGGACAAAAAAATAACTAAAAGCTTTTAATGGTATAATCTGATATGCGATTGTGGTGGAACGGTAGACACGCTACCTTGAGGGGGTAGTGCCATTTTGGTGTGAGAGTTCAAATCTCTCCAATCGCACCATTGTTTAAATATTTTATAACCATTTTATTATAAGCATAAATGTTTTTTGCTATCTTATAATGAATCTCTTGCGCTTTTTTAAGCTCGCCTCTATCAAGTGCTAAGGCTTCTATTTTATGCATAGTGGCATTGTCTCTTTCATTATACATCACACCAAACTCATCTAAAATCTCACTACCATCATTATGTTTTGGCAAAAATACACAGCATTTATTGCTCATAGCTTTTAGTATGCTTGTGGCGAAGTTTTTGTTTTTTGTAGGTAGTAAAAAAATATCACTAATATCAAAACACTCTCTTGAAGTAAATAGCACATTTTTATCATCGCTTGTGATACCGCTTATCTCTTGTGCGTATTTTATCTGCATTTTATCCCTGCTACCTATTATAAGCTTGACATCCAAGGCTTTGTTTATGGAGTTAAATATACCAAGCACATAATCTAACCCACCTCGCTTAAAGTCCTTTGCGCAAAAATACACAATAACAGGTTGTTTGTTTTTGGTTTTAACCCCCATTTTTGCTAAGAGCTTTTTTTTCTTTTTCTCTTTGGCTTTTGTGTCTATTTTGCCAACTTTATCAATATGCGGATACAGCACTATGGCTTTTGTTTTGTTTTGTTTGCTTGTTTTATTTTTTGCTTTTTTGTTTTTTTTAGCATCTTTTTTGTCTAACTCTTTTTTTATTTTCTTTTTATTTAAAACATCAAATTCTATATTTTCTTTATTTGCTCTTAGCTCACTAATTACCCTTTTGGAGTTAAAAACAACTATTTTACTTTTTTGTATAAACTCATATCCACCAAAATTATGCACTCTAAAATAAAAATAAACATCAATGTATTTTTTAAACAATGTTCTAATAGATAAAAAATTAGTTTTAATAATAAATTTATTATTGACTCTTTTGTGAATATTTGTTTTTTTGTTAGATATGCAAAACATAAGCTCTCTTTTGTTGTTTATTGATGATTTTATCACAAATCACTACCAATAACAATATACTTTTTTTGAATTTATTGTATTAAAACTAAAATCTTGGGATAAAATAAAAGCAACTTTTCTATCTATGATTATTTATCTTAACCTTTATAGTCAAAATGTAAATGGGAGGTAATAGTGTTAGTTTGCCTGTTTTAGTGAAGGTTGGCTAAAAATATAATTAGCCTTATTTATTGTTTATTGACTTGCTTATAAAAGTCAATAATTTAAATAAAAAGCTTGACTTTTAATAAAAAAAAGATAAAATATAAGTGTAAGGGTTTAAGTCTCCTTTTACGCATTAAAACCATCGGAGTTCGTTTTGGACGTTAAGCTAAGGACTATATTTATAGGGCATTAGCAAACAACCGTAAAAAATAGCAGTTTTTGGTCTGCTAATCTTTCACAAACAATGTTTTTAATTCCAATACTTTTTTATTATGGATTCTTAGTTTAATCAATTTGATAACATTGTCCTCAATTTTTGTGTAAAATTCTAAGCTAACACGATTCCCACCTGTTTTATGACATCTTATTACACTTTTTTTCACTTTTGAAAAATTTTCTAAAATATTTACAATTTCACAAATATATTTCAAATCATTTGGGTGACGCTTTTTGATATGTCTTATAGCATGGCTGCTTATTGAGCACTTCCACCCATCCATATTAAATGAAAGCTTTTTTCTAACTCTCTCAATTGTTATAGTAGGTAATTCAAAAATAATTTTCTCATTGTATTGTTTATCA
>CAZXTK010000050.1:0-9037 GCA_964643665.1 uncultured Campylobacterales bacterium | reverse complement strand
TCTTTTATATATTCTTTGAGTGTGTGTTTTAAATAAAGTCGCTCTTTTTCCATATCATCAGTATCTAACCTTAAAAGCTCTACCAACTCACTATTTACTTTGTCGCTAAAATCTCTATCTTTATCATACACAAATGCTAAACCACCAGTCATACCAGCACCAAAGTTGATACCACTTTTACCCAAAACAGTAATAATACCACCAGTCATATACTCACATGCATGATCGCCTACACCCTCTACTACACATTTTGCACCAGAGTTTCTAACGCCAAATCTCTCACCAGCGCCTGAGTTAACATATAGCACACCGCCTGTTGCACCATATAAGCAAGTGTTACCAACAGCTGCGTGTTCTTGCCCTTGTAGAGGAGAGTTTATAATGATTCTACCCCCACTCATACCTTTGCCTACATAATCATTTGCACAGCCTTTTAACCGTATATCTATACCTTCGCACAAAAACACACCAAAGCTTTGTCCTGCGATTCCTTTTAGGTTAAATGAAATGCTCCCTTTAGGCAGTCCATACTCGCCATCTACGCCTTTTAGTCCGTTTCGTCTAACTATTGCACCAGATATCAAAGCACCAAAAGATCGGTTTATGTTTTTTATCTCGCTATCTATTACGATAGAGCTTTGTTTGCCATCAATCACACATTGAACTTGCTTTAAGATGTCTCTTTCATAAGAGTTGTCATCGTATGGGTCGTTAAAACTTCCGTCGTTTATATTATCGCCATCTACTTTTCTTAATATATTAGTAAAATCAAACTTTTTGCACATATCATCATCTATAAGAGTTAATAAATCATTTCTTCCTATGATGTCATCTAATTTTTCATAACCCAAACTAGCTAATATATCTCTAATATCTTCGGCTAAAAAATTAAAATAAGCAATAATTCTCTCTACACTTCCTTGAAAATGATCTCTTAGCTCTTTATCTTGTGTTGCTACACCAACAGAGCATTTGTTTGTATGGCAAATTCTAAGTATTTTACAGCCTAAAAGTGTTAGAAGTATTGTCCCAAAGGCATAACTTTGCGCACCGAGCATTGCGGCTTTTACAATATCTATACCGCTTTTTAATCCACCATCACTTTGTAAGTGAACCTTGCTTCTAAGGTTATTTACTTTAAGAGCATTGTGAGTTTCTGCTAAGCCTATCTCCCAAGGTATTCCTGCGTGTTTGATAGAGCCAATAGATGCTGCTCCTGTTCCGCCATCTCCACCGCTTATGATTATTTTGTCTGCATATGCTTTGCTAACACCACAAGCTATTGTTCCAACGCCCAAAGATGCAACAAGTTTAACCGTAATATAAGCATTTGGATTGACTTGCTTTAAATCAAAAATAAGCTGTGCTAAATCTTCAATAGAATAAATATCATGATGTGGTGGTGGAGATATTAGAGTAACCCCTGGGTTTGTAAATCTAAGCTTTGCAATGTATGGGCTTACTTTTGAGCCCGGCAATTGCCCGCCCTCGCCTGGTTTTGCACCTTGTGCTACTTTTATTTGTATTTCTGTTGCTGAGTTTAGGTAGTTGGCATTTACCCCAAATCTACCAGATGCAACTTGTTTGATGTTTGAATTTTTTATTGAGTTATATCTTGAAGTATCTTCTCCGCCCTCGCCTGAGTTTGAGCTACCACCTATTGTATTCATAGCTACTGCTAAGGCTTCATGTGCTTCTATAGAAATAGAGCCACAACTCATGGCCGCAGATGCAAATCTTTTGAAAATATTTTCTTTTGGCTCAACTTTGCTTATATCTATTGGGCTTCTATCGCTTTTAAACTCTAAAAAATCTCTAATAAACTTTTTATCTCTGCTTTCAATCATTTGTTTTAGAGGTTTAAACTCTTGTATGCTTTTTTTGCTTTGATCGTTTAAAAGCTTCATAATAGCTGGGGTGAAGTCGTGAAATTCTTGTCCATATACATATTTGACAAGCCCGCCGAACTCTAATGAATCTGGGTAGTAGTTGTCGTTTGAGTGTTGCAGTTTTTGTATTCTTTGTTGAATATCTTCATAACCTAACCCGTGAAGAGTAGATAAGCTATTAGAAAAACAATCATCAACTATTTCTTGGCTAAGCCCTATTATATCGTGCAATGATGAGTTTTTGTAAGATGCCACAGTTGCAATACCCATTTTTGACATAATTCTTAGTATTCCATCGTTTAGCGCTTGGAATGCTTTTTTTAGTTTTGCTTGTATTTCATATTTGCCATCTTCTGCATCTAATAAATTATTGCAAATACTAGCATATAGCATATATGGATAAATTGCATCTACACCAAATGCAAGTAGCACGCCACAAGCATGAGAAGTATAGACCTCGCCACTTACACTAATTAGTGATACTTTGTTTCGTAAGCTGTCTTTGATAAGCTGAGTGTTGATATAACCAACCACAAGAGCTATCGGCATAGGAATATTATCTTGTGAGATATCTCTATCATCTAATGATATTAAATTTACACCTTCGTTTTGTATATCATTTTTGATATTTTCATATAGTTTTTGTAGGGCGTCTTTTAGCTTGGTTTTAGAGCTATCAAAAAGCGTGGAGTATGTTTTTAGCTTATATGAGTATTCATTTTTATTTGATGCATCTTTTAAAATATCAAACTTCTCTTTCATAAGTATTGGTGAGGTTGTTTTTAGTTTTTGTGAATATTTCTCTTTTTCATCTAATAAATTATAATTAGAGTTGTTAAATACAACATTCAAACTCATCACTATTCGCTCCCTGTATGGATCAATAGCTGGGTTTGTAACTTGTGCGAATTTTTGTTTAAAAAAGTCAAATACTGAACGATTATGCTCGCTAAAACAAGCAAGTGGAGTATCATCCCCCATTGATGAGACATTTTCTTTGCCTGTTAAAATCATAGGCTCTATTAGAGAATTTATGCTCTCATAGGTTATATTAAATAATCTTTGTTTTGGCGTGATGTCTTGTATTTGGTATTCACTAATGTCTAAAAAGCTCTCTTTGGCATACTCATGCAAATAAGCGGCATTTTTGTTTAGCCATTTGTCGTAATTTTGCGATGATTTTAGATAATTATTTATATCATCATCGCTAAGAATGATTGAGTTTTTTAGATCAACCGCTATCATCTGCCCGCTTTTTAGTTTGCCTCTTTTTACTATTTTGGCTGGGTCAATGTCTATTGTTCCGTATTCACTTGTTATATAAATATTATCATCATTGCTTATTATATATTTTGCTGGTCTAAGTCCGTTTCTATCTAATAGACAAGCAATATAATCTTTGCTAACTAATGCAAGAGCAGCTGGACCATCCCAAGATTCGTAGTTTATTGCTTTGTATTCATAAAAGCTTCTAAGCTCATAATCCATAAAAGGGATATTTTGCCAAGGAGCTTGAACCATACTTCTCGCAGCTTTGAAAAAATCAACACCATTTTGGATTAAAAACTCAAACACATTATCAAATGTTCCACTATCGCTTAGATTTTGCTCTATTATGGGATACAAATCATTTAGTTGCTCTTTTGTAAACACTTTGCTCTCAATTGAGTTTTGTTTTGTGTTAAATTGAGTTTTGTTGGCACTAATAGAGTTTATCTCGCCATTGTGTGCTACACTTCTAAAAGGTTGTGCTAATTTCCATTTGGGCAAAGTGTTGGTAGAAAATCGCTGATGAATAAGAGCATATGATATTGCAAAATCTTTATCGCTTAAATCAGTATAAAAAGCATCAATATCTCGTGGCATAAAAAGCCCCTTGTAAGATATTTTATCCTCGCTAAGAGAACATATATAAAAATCTTCATCGTAGGTTATTGTGTTTGTTGCTTTTTTTGATATTAGATACAACAATGAGCTAAATTTTTTTGCACTATTTGGCGTAGTAGGTGTTAGGAAAACTTGCACAATATTTGGCAAGCAGTTTTTAGCAAACTCTCCTAATACTTCTTTTTTGACAGGCACCTGTCTTGTTAGGATTATTTTCATCTCATGCTCTTGCGCTATTTGTTTCAACTGCTCTAATGCTTTATTGTCTTTATAAAAAATCATCCCAACGCCATATTGTTTTGGCAAATTTACGCCCTCTTGTAGGGCTACTTTTTGCATAAAAGCTTGTGGCATAGAAAACAACATTCCACTACCATCTCCACTTTTGCCATCGCCACCTATTGCGCCTCTGTGCATCATTCTCTCTAATGCCATTTTGGCATCACAAAAAAGCTCATGTGTTTGTTTGTTTTTGAGAGAACAAACCAGACCAAAACCACAATTGTCTTTAAAGCTGTATAGTAAATCTTTGTCTTTGTGCATTTTACAACCTTTTTATAATAAATTACTATATTATATCTTATTGCAAATTAAGATTATAGTTTAAAATATAAACTGATATAATTTTTCAACCACTTTAAAAAATAAGGCAAATAATGGATGAAAAAATGGATTATAACTTAGATAATTTGGCAAAACTTTCTAAAATCAAACTAAATGATGATGAAAAAAAAGAATTTAGCGAACATATAAAAAATATGATAGGTTTTATGGATAATTTATCTAATATTGACACAAGCGGTGTTGATAAGGCAAAAGTCCAAGAAAGCAAAGCATATTTAAGAGAAGATGTAGCAAATAAGGATAATATATCAAGTGAAATTATAAAAAATGCGCCATTATCTGATAATGATGGCAGTGTGCTAATATCTAAAATTTTATAATTTATATTTTTATGATACAAGTCTTTGGTATTAAAAATTGCGATAGTGTAAAAAAGGCATTAAAGTTTTTTGATGAGCATAATATTGGGTATTGTTTTTGTGATTATAAGGCTCAAGAGAGCATAATAAATAAAGATATTATTAAAAAATGGCTTTTGTACGTTGGGGCTAATAAACTACTAAACAAAAGAAGCACGACTTATAGAAATTTGCAAGAAAACGAAAAAGAACTATCCAACTCGTCTGACAATAGCGTTATAGCAGAGCTTTTAGACACATATAAAATGCTTATAAAAAGACCTGTTATTGTATATGGTGATAATGTATTAGTTGGTTTTAATAAAGCTGAATTTGAGATGACTTTTTTGTAAAGCTAAAAATATCAAATAGATAATTAAGAGTTTAGCAAAACTTCTTTTGCATTCTCAACTTTTATTTCTTTGGTGGTTATTTCTACTTTTTTTATATATTTATCTTGATAAGGCAAAAGAAAGATAGAAGGGGCTTTTATACCTTGTTTTGCATATTCGCCTATAAGCTCTTGATCTGTTTGTATGCTTAGGTAGTCTATATTTGCATATCTGTTTATATCTGTAATCTTGCCTAATGTTTGAGTATTTTCTATTATCGCACAACCAATAATGTCAAAATAAAAAAACTCATTCTTGCCTAAGTTGCAATATTTTGCACTACTTTGCTTATCTACATATAATAATTTATTTGTTAGAGTTTTTGCATCTTCAACATTATCAATACCCTCAAATGCAACTCTGCCATTTTTGTATGATTTTATTGTTATTTTTGCATTGGCATTGTCCAAAAAATACTCACTGCCTTTTTTAAACTGCTCCTCAAAATCGCTTAATATATTGAGTTTTAGCTTGCCATCTAACCCTACACTTTTGCCTATTTTGGCAACGCATACTAAATTGTCATCTATGTTTTTGTTTAGCATTTTAGCATACACGCATAGGCAAAAGAGTGTAAAAACTATTCAGATTTTGGCTCTTCTTTGCTCTCTTGCACAGGAGCTTCTGTAGCTACTTCTTTTGTGGCTTCGCTATTCGTTTCAGCTACTTCTTCTTTTGCAACCTCGCTAGGAGCTTCACTAACCTCTTCTTTTGTTGGCTCTGTTGCAGCAGCTGCTGCTGCTTTTTCTTCTTCTGCTTTAGCGGTTGCGGCTTCTTGCGCTTCTATTTCTTTTTGTGTTTTTTTCTTAGGAGTGTTTGAAGCTAATTTTTTAGCTAAATTTTTAGAAGTAATCTTACCAGTTAGTCTTTGAACTTTTTCGCTCATCTTAGCACCAACACCAATCCAGTATGCTAATCTTTCTTCATCAATTTTTAGCTCTTTTGGGCTACTTACTGGGTTGTAATAACCTATGTTTTCAATCCATCCACTGTCTCTTCTTTTTCTGCTATCTGTTACTACTATTCTGTAAAATGGTCTTTTGTTTCTTCCCATTCTTGATAATCTAATTACTGTCATTTTATTTCCTTTGTTTGTTTAGTTTTTGTATTTTATTATTTTATTGCTGAGATTATTCATTATCTAAATCTCATACTAGCAGGCATATTAGCGCCGCCCATATTTTCTAAAAGATTATTGATATCTTTTATGCCTCCTCCTTTTTTGCTAAATTTTTTTGCCATTTTTGCTGTGTTTTTGAATTGTTTTAATATTCTATTTATTGCAACCCCATCAAGCCCACATCCTTTTGCTATCCGTGCTTTACGCGAAGGATTAAGAGCCGATGGCGTTTGTCGCTCATAGGGTGTCATAGAGCTTATCATAGCTTTTATATTTTTCATCTGTTCGCTATTTTCAAAGTCCATATCTTTTATGGCTGATTTTATGCTTGAATTAAGCCCAGGTATCATACCTACGATATTTTTCATAGAGCCCATTTTTTTCATCATATCCATTTGGCTTAAAAAATCATCAAAATTAAATTCACCTTTTTGGATTTTGGCTTTTATCTCTTTTGCTTTTTTCTCATCTATCACATTGGCTGTTTTTTCTGCTAAGCCTTCTATATCGCCTAGCCCCATAAGTCTGTTTACGATTCTACTTGCAATAAATACTTCAAAGTCTTCTACCTTTTCACCAACTCCCAAAAACCTTACATTTACGCCACAATTATATGCCAAAGATAGCGCAACACCACCTTTAGAATCACCATCAAATTTGCTCAAAATTATGCCATCTATGCCAATATGTTCCCTAAACGCTTTTGCCACCTCGCTACTTTTATGCCCATTTAGCGCATCTGCCACATAAAAAGTCTCATCTATATTTACACTATTTTTTAGCTCTTTTAGTTCATCCATAAGCTTTGTATCTACAGCTTGTCGTCCTGCACTATCTATCAAACATACATCATATAGCTCGTCTTTTGCTTTTTTTACACCATCTATTGCAATTTGCTTTGCGCTATTGCTTGCTTCATCAAAATAAACATCAACCTCTATTTGAGCGCCAAGCGTTTTTAACTGCTCTATTGCACCCGCTCTTATAAGATCACAAGCGACCATTAGCACTTTTTTGTTTTTTTGCTTTAAATAATTAGCTAGTTTTGCTAGGGTAGTCGTCTTACCTACCCCGCTAAGACCTATAAACAATATGTTGGTTGTAGGGTTTTTAGAATACACAAAGCCTTCGTTTGCATTTGGTATTTTTAGTATATTTGTGATGCTCTCAGATAAAGCCTTTTTAAAACTCGCTTGCCCTATCTCGTTTGCTTTGCAATAATTCTCTACAGAAGTTACTATTTGCTTTGTTGCTTTAAAATGCACATCTTCTTTTAAAAGGCTTTTTTTTAGCTCTTGTAGTGCTTTTTTTAGGTTTGCTTCATTATCTACAAACCTTATTTTATTTGTAATGCTTTTTAGAGAATCCGTTAATCTATCAAACAATTTGCACCTTTATTATTTTTTATTAAACTTAAATTAGAGAAATTATATCTCTCAAAGCTTAAACATACATTAAACTTGACATTAAGTTTAGCTTATTTAAGCATTGTTTGTATTTATTTTTAAGCTTTTTATAAGTTTGAATATAGAAATATTTACTTGCTTATGGCTTTAAACTTGTTTTTATATTTTTTGTATTATAATTGCTATTCACGGATAGGTGGGTGAGTTGGCCGAAACCACATCCCTGCTAAGGATGCGTACGAGTAATCGTACCGAGGGTTCGAATCCCTCCCTGTCCGCCATGCTTTTCAAGCAAACAAATCATAAATCAATTTAGAGCAATATTTAATAATGCTATGTATTATATTCAAGATTGCAAAACAAATCAGCAATATCTTGTTGGGGTTTCAAAATTAAATAAAAGTAAAAATATTTTTACTTTGCACACTAACTACACAAACTTAATATTATAATTTCTCAAACAAAAAGGAGATAAGATGTTAAGAAAAATATTATTTAGCCTTATGCTAACATTTGGTATATCACAAGCTGAGGTAATAAATTTGCACGAAAATGTAAAGGGTATAGATGTATCGCTTAAAAGTGAAAAGTCGTTGATTGTAGGCAATAATGTATTTATAGTTACTCTAAGCAAGGATGGAAAACCAATCACAAATGCAAAAGTGAAGGCAAAAATTTTTATGCCAGAAATGCCTGGTATGCCGTATATGGAAATCAAACAAAAAGCGCAACTTAAAAATGGAAAATATTATATGAACATTAATTTTTCTATGAGTGGGACTTGGCAGTATAAAATATATTTCAAAACTAATGATGGGAAAAAATACAAAATTAGTGGAAGTGTAAATTTATAAGATGAAAAAAATAGCTATATGTTTTATAGCTATTTTTTATTCATCGTTATTGCTCGCAATAGATTTCAATGAAGCAAAACAACTACTTAGAAAAAACAATCAAATATTGCAAGTTTTATCTAACAAAATTGATATTTCAAAACAAGATGAAACTCTAAAGGCTAAATGGCAAAACCCAGCTATTATTTTAGGGGCAAATGATTTGCTTATAAATGATTTTGCAAATAGAGACAAAGAAGCTATGCAAACACAATTTGTAACTATTTCTCAAAATATTCCCGTAGGTGGCAATAAAGGCATATCTGTCCAAATAGCAAAAAAAGATACGCAATTAAATAAATATGCGCTTAAATACGAAATTCTAAAATTAAATTCTATTTTATTGTATTATTTTTATAAAATCGCAATTATAAATAAAAAACTAAAATTGATACATAGATATAAAAAAAATATCAAAGAAATAAGATCAACGCTTTTACAACAAATAAAAAGAAATACCAATCAAATAGAAACTATAAATAGTGATA
>CAZXTK010000049.1:0-9409 GCA_964643665.1 uncultured Campylobacterales bacterium | reverse complement strand
ATTTAGACACTATAAAACATAAAAAGCGCAGATAAATAGTGTCAAAATATAGAGCTTTACCTGAAATTGGTGTATTTGGATATATGACTAAATAATCTTTGCTATAATATTTTTCACAAAAAGCATATATTTTAAAATCTCTTTTACAATAATTTATTAAATTACGAGTTGTTTTAGCAATTGTAGTAACTTTTTATATTACAAAGCCCCATTAGTTGATTATTAAACCTTTTGTTACATCTAAAATATCTCCATCATTTACAATTTGTTTATTATGTATGCTCGCATTTAAAGCAATAATATCTTGTTTGATGTCTTTTATAAAAATAGGCTTTAAGTGGTTTAGGAAAATATGCACATCATCTCTTTGTAGGTTTGTAAGCTCTTCTTTAAGCAATTGAGGGGTTAAATGTTTTGACTCTTGTGCGAGCGCATTTAATCTATTAGGAAACGATACTTCTATAAGTAAGCTTTTTATTTTTTTATCATTATTTATTCTTTCCCATATTTTATGACATTTATAAGTATCAGAAGTAAATAATATAGAGCTATTTTTTTTTGTAATAATATATCCACAACTCGAACTTGTGTGATTGTTATGTGTTGGCTCAATTGTTGTATTGTCATCTATCTTTATAATTTGCCCCATTTCAATAGGTATAAACTCTAATGCCTTTGTCTTATTGTCGCTTAAATAAATCTCGCTAAAATCTGGCCAAATATCCCAATTGAACATATTTTTCTTTAATATATCAATATTTTTTTGAAATGTGTATATTTTTAGCGGTCTTACTCTATGCTCAAAAAATACATCAATAAAAAAACATATATCAATAATGTGGTCTAAATGAGTATGAGTAAGAAATATATTATCTATATATTTTGCATCATCTTTTAATCCATCTATAATATTGCCAGCATCTATAACACTATGTTTGTTGATTTGTATGCAAGTTGTATTTTTAGATGAACACTTCGAGCCATAGGTGCCTAATAATTTTATTGTATTAGTCATTTATTAAGAAAGCACTCTTAGCAAAAAAGATATAAAGCTTTTATCCACGCTATCTTCATCTATTTTTTGTTGATTATTGGCTTGGTAAATCTCATTTATACCAGATATTAAGTATTCAATATCTGTTGTGGATAATCTGCTTAGATTGCTGTTTAGTTTTGTAAGCATAGCTTCTTCATTTGCATTATCTCTTTGTGCAAGCTCAACTGCCATTTGTTTGAGAATTAATATTATATTGGTTGGAATTTGTGATGTTAAATCATTGCTAATATTTATGCCTGAGAGATTATTCATATTGCCACCTAAGTATTAAAGTTGTTTTAGTATAATAGCACAAATAAGCAAAATATTTTAAGGAAAATGCAAAATGAAATTTATATTGTCTGCATTTGTTATTGTATTTTTTCTATCATGTGCAGCTAATAAGCAAAATGAAAAATTTCCACCATCTTGGTATTTAAATGCTAAGCAAAATGACAATAATTATATTTATGGGGTAGGAGAGGGCAAAACCTTTTTACAAGCTAAAAGTAGAGCATTAAAAGTTATGAGTGCGTCTTTAAATGTGTATGTTAATTTTATAATAAACAAACAAATAATCAAAGTAAATAATCAATTGCAATCTACATATTCTAAAAATATAAAAGCAAACAAAGAGGTTAAAACCAAACAAATTGCTTTTCCTAATGTAAAAGTTGTCAAAAAAAGCCATATAAAAGATGTATATTTTGTTATGCTAAAAACTAATAAAAGGCTTTTATCAAAATACAAAAAAGATGATTTTTTATACACTCATTCAAAAATATTAAATATGTATAATTCATCGAATAAACAAACTAAATTAAAGCAAATAAAAACTCTTTTATCTTTAAAAAAACAAATCACAAAAGCCAAGCATCAAGCTGCCATTGTATATGCGATAGATAATAGTTTTGATTATAAAAAATATTTCTTTATTTACCAAAATATACAAAATAAGTTAGAAAAGCTACAACAAAACATAAGCATAAAAATAAAAATAAAAAACCAATACAAAACAATCAAAGATGAGCTTAATATATTTTTAAACTCCCATCAATACAATATTGTTAGTGCCGATAAATACGATATGCTAATAGATATAAAAATATTTGATAAAAGCTACAAAAAAGGCAGATGGTATATAAGTAAATTAAATATGATTATAACTTTTAGAGATAAATACAATAGCTTAGTAATTTCTAAAAAAATACGAATAGATGCAAAATCCGTCTCTGGTAAAAATAGCTCTTTAATATACGCTTCTAAAAAATTAGGTAAAAAATTACAAAAATTAGGTGCTAAAAAATTCTTATTTTATTTGTGATTATGTAAATAAAAGATAAACTTTATCCTTAATTTAAGTTATGTTTGTGTAGAATGTTTTTGCTTAACAAGATGTGAGCGATAAATAAATTTTAAGGAGTTATATATGTTAGTAACAAAAAAAGCGCCAGATTTTACAGCAGCAGCAGTATTGGCAAACGGACAAATAGTAGAAGATTTTACATTAAGTAAAAATTACGGAAAAAACGGAACAGTTCTTTTCTTTTATCCTTTGGATTTTACTTTTGTATGTCCATCAGAGCTTATTGCTTTTTCAAAAAGAGTAAAAGACTTCAATGAAAGAGGAATAAATGTAATTGGTGTATCAGTTGATTCTCAATTTAGCCACTTTGCTTGGAGAGAAACAGAGATAAAAAACGGCGGTATCGGTAAAGTTGAGTATCCATTAGTAGCTGATTTAGACAAACAAATTGCAAAAGATTATGATGTTTTATTAGATGCAGGAATTGCTCTTAGAGGTTCATTTTTGATAGATAAAGACGGAACTATTAGACATAGTGTAGTAAATGATTTACCACTTGGCAGAAACATAGATGAAATGTTAAGAATGGTTGATACTATGTTATTTACTAATGAGCATGGCGAAGTTTGCCCAGCTGGTTGGACAAAAGGTGATGAAGGTATGCAAGCTAGCACAGAAGGCGTAGCTAAATACTTAGAAAAAAACGCAGACAAGCTATAATTTTGCATCTTTAACCACCACATCAATGTGGTGGTTTCTTTTCTTTTCTTTTTGATATAATTTTTAATATTTAATTCTCAAGGCTTTATGTGATTTATTCTATAATTTTTGCGGCTGGTTGTTTTTGGGGTGTGCAGAAGCATTTTGATAATTTAGATGGTGTTGTAAATACAACAGTTGTATATGTAGATGGCACTTATGATAACCCAACTTATGATGATGTTTTAAAATATAGACATTACAGCAAAGATGGTTTTAGAAATTATGCAGAGGGCGTAAAGGTAGTGTATGATGAGAGTAAAATATCTACAAAAGAGCTTATAGAGTCTTTTTGGCAAATGCATAACCCAACTCAAAAAGATGGACAAGGTAATGATATAGGCAATAATTATAGATCTGGCATTTTTTATACAACCAAAGAGCAAAAAGAAATCGCCTTGCAAACTAAGAGAATTTATCAAAAGCTTTTAAATAAAAACGGCTACCCACAAATAGTTACACAAATAAAACCTCTTGATAAGTTTTACGATGCAGAAGAATATCATCAAGATTATTTAATAAAAAATCCAAATGGATATTGCCCCAACCATTCTACCGGTGTTAAGTTTGAGGATAAATATCCCAACCAATCAATAGTAAAGATAAAACCAAATAAGGGTAAAGAAATTATCGTAGTTGAAGCAGATGGATATTGCCCTTATTGTGAGAAATTCAAAAAAGATGTTACAAATAGCTACAAGGGCGATTTGCCTTTGAGGTTTGCCAAAGAAAATGAGTTGTCTAATTTTAAATTAAAAACAAAAATAAAAGGCACACCAACTATATTTTTTATACAAGATGGGATAGAGCAAATTGCGCATATTGGATACATGGAAAGAGAGCTTTTTTATAAAGTTTTAGGCGAGTTTAAATTAGGAAAAGACACATTACCTTATCAAATAGCCTTTAATCAAGGCACTGAGAGTATGTATTGTAAAAAATATGATATTTTTAAAAATACCCCAGATGGTGTTTTTGTGGATAAATTATCAGGTGATATTTTATTTGATACAAAAGATAGATTTAATTCTAAAAGTGGATGGCTTAGTTTTTATAAATCGGTTGGAGATTCTACAATTGAGTTAGAAGACAATAGTTATGGAATGAAAAGAATAGAGGTAAGGGCAAGAATAAGTGGCGCACATTTAGGACATGTGTTTGATGAGGGAGATCATAGACGATTTTGTATAAATGCAAATGTTTTAGAGTTTGTAAAACGAGATAAAATCAAAAATAAATAAATATATGCTGTTATAAGGCAAAGATATAAAACAAAAAGATAATCTATCAAATATGCTACAACACTCTAATTGTTATGGTAAAATCCTAAAACACAAATAAGTGGGAATATATGCTAAACACAAAACACACACATAAACAAAAGCAAAAACAAACAAGCATTATAAATATGTTTGATGATATTGCCAACACTTATGATGTGGCTAATGCTATTTTAAGCGGTGGAGTAGATAAAATATGGCGAAGGAGTGCTATTAAAAAAGCACTTGCAAACAAAACAACAAAAGAAGATAGTATTTACATATTAGATGTAGCTTGTGGTAGTGGCGATATGATTGCTTATTGGTCAGCTCTTGCAAAAAAAACACTAAACAATAACGCAAAAATAAGCATACAAGGCTTTGATGCAAGCAAAAAAATGCTACAAATTGCAAAAAAACGATTTAAGCATTTAAAATTCACGCAAGGAGATTGTGCAAAGTTGCCATACAAAGATAATAGCTTTGATTATATATCTATATCTTATGGTATTAGAAATGTTGTAAAAATAGATGATGCCATAAGCGAGTTTTATAGAGTGCTAAAACCAAGTGGCTCTTTGGTTGTTTTGGAATTTATGAAAAATCCAAACCCAAGCATAAAAGATAAGATTTTGGGAATTTACATAAATACTATAATGCCTTTTTTTGGTGGGCTTATATCAAGCAATAAAAAAGCTTATAATTATCTCTCTAATTCTATAAATGAATTTATAACAAAAGATGAGCTAAAAGCAAAAATGATAAAAAACAAATTCTCAAACATATACATAAATAGTGGCTTTTTAAATATATCAACTACTTTTATAGCTACAAAATCATCAAAACCAAGATAACCATATGAAAAAGCCTTTAAGCGTTAGCGACCTAAACGAGCAGATAAAAGCTCATCTAAATATGCATTTTAGTAGTGTATATGTTGAGGGCGAGGTATCAAACCTAACTTACCATAATAGCGGGCATATTTATTTTAGCATCAAAGATAAAAGCTCAACAATAAGCTGCGTAATGTTTTCTAACAACACAAGGTATTTGAAATTTAAGTTAGAAAATGGGCAACAAATACTCATAAGTGGCAACATAAGTGTGTATTCGCCAAGAGGCTCATATCAGATTTTATGCTCTAAAATAACTACATCAGGAATAGGTGATTTATCAATAGCCTATGAGCAGTTAAAAAAAGAGCTACAAGAGAGTGGGTATTTTGATGAAGCGCATAAAAAGCCAATACCAAAATACCCCAAAAAAATAGGCATAGTAACAGCAAATAGTGGTGCAGCTATTGAAGATATGAAAAAGATATTACAACAAAGATACCCATTGTGCGATATGGTGCTTGTGCCCACCATAGTGCAAGGGCAAAGTGCTTATAGTGATATTGTAAGCTCAATTGAGTTTTTAGACAAACAAAAATGCGATGTAATTATAGCTGGAAGAGGTGGCGGTAGCATAGAAGACTTATGGGCATTTAATACAAAAGAAGTTGCTTTAGCTTTTTATAATGCCAAAACACCAATAATATCAGCAGTAGGGCATGAGAGCGATTATTTAATAAGCGATTTAGTAGCAGATCTTAGAGCCTCAACCCCATCAAACGCTATTGAGCTCGCACTCCCAGATATTAACGAGCTTAGAATTATGCTTGATGAATATTTAGATACATTTGAGCGAATTTGTAGCAATATTATAAATATCAAAACTCATAAATTTGACACCATAAAAGAGCATATTGAGTATTTTAACCCTATAAAAAAAATACAATTATCAAAAGATAGTGTAGATATTGTAAACGAGCAATTTGATAATTATTTTTCTTTATTATTAGAAGGGTATGAAAACAATCTTAGCCATATTTATTCTTTATTTAAACCAAGGTTTGAGAATTTTATCTCGCATAAAACACATATATTATTACAAATGAATGAGCTTTTAGATATTGCTAACCCTAAAAACAAAATCAAAGATGGGTATGCTCAAATAATAAAAAACAATAAAATAACCAAATTACAAGATTTGAACAATGGTGATAATTTTGAATTATTAGCAAGCAATACCAAGATAGAAGCCAAGGTTATAAAAACTTCTTATATAAAATCATAAAAAACACTATAAAAATAATATTTATATGCTAAAATATACGCAAACATTTTAAAGGATATATATGAGTGATACTAAAAGACGAGATTTTATAGGCTACTCTTTTGCGGGTGTAGCAGCAGTAGGTGCTGGTTTTGGGCTTTATGGTGCAAAAAGAGCATGGGATATTTTGCCATCTGTTAAATCAGCTGGTTTTACAAAAATAGACCTATCAAAAGCAGGGTTAAAGGAAGGCATTGCAAAAACATTTGTTTGGAGAGGTAAGCCTATTTTTATATTAAAAAAGACCAATTCTATGGAAAAATCAAGTAGAGATTTAGTTATTGGTAACGATAGATACAATATAGTTATAGGTATTTGCACTCATCTAGGCTGTATTCCTGAATGGAAAAAGAAAAGATCATTATATAAATGTGCTTGCCATGGTGGAGAATTTAATGCTAGTGGTAAGCAAGTTTTTGGACCACCACCAAAGCCATTTAATATACCACCTTTTAGTGTAAGTGGCACTACTATTGTTTTGGGTGAGAGTGGCAAAGAATACGAAGCTATCAAAAAAGCACAGCAAGAAGCATAAGGAAATAAAATGAAAATAAAAAAAGCAAACGGGCTATATGATTGGTTTAATCAAAGATTAGATTTAGATACATTCTTAAAAGTAATGATGACGGAATATTGGATTCCTAAAAACATCAACTTTTTATGGGCAATGGGTGTTGTTTTGGCAGTGTCTTTTATGATGCTTATTGTTAGTGGTATATTTTTGATGATGTATTACAAACCAGATGTGAATTTGGCTTTTGATAGTGTCAATTATACTATTATGCAAGAAGTTGCTTTTGGGTGGCTGTTTAGACATATGCATGCTGTTGCAGCGAGTGTTATATTTTTAATCATATATATACATATGCTAACAGGTATTTACTATGGATCTTACAAGCAAGGTAGAGAAATGATATGGATAAGTGGTATGTTGCTGTTTGTGACATTTTCTGCTGCTGGTTTTAGTGGATATATGTTACCTTGGGGGCAAATGAGTTTTTGGGCGGCTACTGTTATTACCAATCTTTTTGCAGGTGGTAGTTTAGAAGCTTGGGGCTTGGTAGAATGGATTAGGGGCGGTTTTATTGTAAATGATGCTACTCTTACAAGATTTTATATGCTACATGTATTTTTATTGCCACTTGTCATTATTCAGCTTATTGCTGTGCATTTTTATTCTCTAAGAATACCTCATGTAAACAACCAAGATAGCGAAGAAATTGATTTTGACAAAGAAGCTCAAAAATATTTAAGTGGCAATAAAAAGCAAGCAAAAGTTATTCCATTTTGGCCTGTATTTTTAAGTAAAGATTTCGCAGTTGTTTCTGTATTTTTAATTTTTTACTTTTATTTAGTATTTTATGGTTACAACTTTGCACTTGACCCTGTTAATTTTGACCCTGCTAATTCTCTAAAAACTCCAACACACATTTACCCTGAGTGGTATTTTTTGTGGAGTTATGAAACACTAAGAGGACCATTTTTTGATATATTAGGCTTTAAAGCAGCAAATATTGGGCTTATTATATTTGCATTAGCACAGGTTATATTCTTTGTATTACCATTTTTAGATAGAGATAAGAGAATATTGCCAGCATACAAAAGAAAAAGATTCAACATCTGGTTTTGGGTATTAGTTGTTGATTTAATTATCCTCTCTGTTTATGGAAAACTTCCACCAGAAGGTATTGCTACATATATAGGGTTTGTTTCTACTTTGGTATTTATTATCTTATGGGTTATATTGCCTTATATCACAAAAAAAGACTGCTCTGATGAAGCATCTAAAAAAGGAGACTCATAATGAAAGAGTTAAAAATATTATCAATAATAGTAGCATTTACAGCTGTATTATATTTAGGTGTTGAGCCTTTTGCACATAGCCAAATGCACAAAAGCGTTGAGCCAGTAGATTTTAGCTTTAAAGATTTAGAAGAGTTTAACTTGCAAGGCGATGCAAGCAAAGGTAAAAGCCTGATAGTTAATAATTTTCAATGTCAAAGCTGTCATGCTATCTCGTCTCAAAATATAGGAAATAGTGCAAACTTAGGTGTAATCGCTCCAGATTTAAGCACTGCGGGTGCAATTTATACTAAAAAGTTTTTGTTTAATATGATCAAAAATCCTGCAAAAGCTACACAAACAACACATAAATTTGATAGCTCACATCCTCACCCTATGCCCAACGCTGATAGCTCCGGGCTTAGCGATCAAGATGTAGCTGATATAGTAGCTTATTTGGTTAGCATTGCTCCAAAGTTAGATGATATTAGCAACAAGCAAGTATTTGCTGATGCTTGTCAAAGATGTCATGGTATTAAATATGCAGATATGACTACAAACACAATGGGACCTTTTAGCGATGTTAGTGCCTATTTAAAAGTTACACCACCTGATTTATCACAAATGATTAGAAGTAGGAGTAAAGAATATTTAGAAGAGTTTATTAACGAACCAGCTAAACATTTAAAAGGAACTGCTATGCCTCGGGTAGGGCTAAACGAAGAAGCACAAGCCAAAATTGTAAGCTATTTAGAAGAAGTAGGCGATAGCCACAAACACGAAAGAGACAGCCTTGGTGTTTATTTTTTATTGTATTTAATTATTTTTGCAATATTTGCATGGGCGTGGAAAATAAAAATATGGAAAGAAGTACACTAATTAAATTGTAATATTCTTTTTAAAAGATAGCACTTTTGTGCTATCAAAATCATCTTAATTTTTTCTTTCTCTTATACTTTTTTCTTTGTTCGCTTTGCTCACTTAGAAAGAAGTTTGTTTTATTTTCTCATACTTCCCTTTTTTTTAATTTTAATTTTAATTTTTTTATTTCTTATACTTCTTTTTGAAAAGAAGCAAAACACTCTTGCTTGTGCATTTAGCCCTACGGGT
>CAZXTK010000048.1:0-9414 GCA_964643665.1 uncultured Campylobacterales bacterium | reverse complement strand
ACCAGCAGTTACATTTCTAAGACCTTCTTTAAAAATAGAATGAGCCAAAACAGTAGCAGTAGTTGTTCCATCACCTGCTTCATCATTTGTGTTAGATGCAACTTCTTTTACAAGTTGAGCACCCATATTTTCTATAACATCGCTAAGCTCTATCTCTCTTGCAACACTAACACCATCTTTTGTTATAGTTGGCGCTCCATAAGATTTTTGCAATAAAACATTTCTACCTCTTGGCCCCATCGTTACCTTAACTGCATCGTTTAGTTTTTCTACTCCACTAAAAAGTTTATTTCTTGCGTTATCGCTAAATTCTATATCTTTTGCCATTATTTTATCACTCCTAAAATTTCTTTTTGTTCTAATACTGTGTATTTGTTTCCATCAAGTTCTATTTCATTTCCGCTATATGCTGTAAATACAACATTATCTCCAACTTTAACAGTTGATACTTTTTCTCCTACTGCTAAAACCGTAGCTGTTGTAGGCTTTTGTTTTTCGGCATTATCTGGGATAATAATACCACCAGCCGTTTTATTGACAACTTCTTTTGGCTCTACCAAAACAAGTTTGTTTAATGGTTGAAAATTAATTTTACTCATTATATTCCTTTTGTTTTAAAATTAGCACTCTTTATATTAGAGTGATAGAATTATAATAAAAAACACTCTTTTTGTCAATGAATATATAAAAAATACAATAACACATAAGCATATAGATAGAAAATATGCTTAATTGCTATTTTTTACTTCAAAAATTGCTTTTTGTTTGTTTTTCTCTATTATTTTATAAGGCTTGACAACCCCACCCATTGCTATAAATATATTATTTTTTAGCTTTTTAGCTTTTTGCTCTAAAAAACCAATAGCTACACCAAGATTGAAGCTTGATTGTGTATTATCAAATGCAAACGGAGTCATAGAACCTACAAATACTATTTGTTTTTTGTGTATAGTTTTGTTTTGTTTTTTGTAGTTATTTATAAAATTACAAGTATCACTCATAGTATCTGTGCCATGTATTACAATAATATGTTGATATTTGCTTGCGCTTATTGTTTGATAAATTAGCTCTCTATCACTATCATCAAACTCTAAACTATCTTTTAAAATAATCTCTTTTATTTTGTATTTAATATTATAAGAGTGCTTTAAAATTTTTTTAATTGCATTTGAATTTTGTGCTACTTCGTTTTTGCCTGTTTTTTGGTTGTATGTTTTATTAAAGGTGCCACCCGTGTTTATTATTAGTATTTTATTTATATTATTTTTCATGGTTTTAAACGCTTATTTAGACACATTAAAATCATATGCTTTGTGTAATTTATGAAAACTATCCCATCTAAGCTCTCTATTAGTGCTGTTAAAATCGTTATAGTCTTGGCGTGTGAATTTATCAAGTTTTATGTATTTATTTTTGGTATAATAATATAAATTGATAGGATATATCACATTATTGTTGTTTATATACACATCATCAAAAGATACAATTTTGCCTTTATCCATATATTCTAAACCTATAAGTATAGAATAAGAGACCCAATTGTTCATAACATTTGGATAAAGAAGCCCTATATCGCTTAACAAAGTAGTTTTGTGAGAAGTTTGTGGTATAGAGTTTGCGATAAATAGTTTTTGTCTATCTTTATATTGAGTGATGGATAAAAAATTTGGCGAGAAGTTAATCTGAGTGGATAAAACAATTGTTACATTTATATTGTGTGTTATAAGTTGCGATAAAGCAATAGCACTCTTTGCTTGATTGGTGTTTAAAAATATTGTAGAGTCTTCAATATTTTTATATGTTTGCAAAAAATGAGTATATTTTCTTGTGTAAGCAGTTAATAGATGATTTTTTGATACATTTATTTTATTATTTAGAATCTCATTTAGCTCTTTTGATACCTTGTTGTTTTCATATAAACTAATTATATTTGTATCATTTCTTGCAAGTTTCAAAAGAGTAGTAATTTGTTTTTCATAATCAATAGAGCCATACACTATATTGCCAAAGTCTAAATTATGTATATCTTTTTTGTTGGCAGGTAAATAAATAATCTCAAAATTATTAAATACATTATTATCTAAGTCAATTGTATTTTTAAAATCATCAGTTATTAGCAAAATTATTTTTTTTATTTTTAAATTATTTATCTCTTCTAATGCTTGGTATAGGTTTTGTGTTTTTTCTTGCTTAAAGTCTTTGAAGGTTAAATGTATATTGGTATTTTGACTAAGTGTATAAGCTATTGCAATATTTTGCAAATTAATTGCATATTCTTTTAGGTTCTTAGAAGCAAATAAGATAGCTATTTCTTTATGAGAAGTCTTTGTTTCTTGTGTATCAATATGCAATATTTCTTTTTTATTTGCATAAGCAAGTGATTTATTTGCATTTATGCTTTTAGAGCAAGATGTAAGCATTATAATAAAAGTTATTGATAATGCAAAAAAACAACAAGATCGCATTATTTTACTCTATGTATAATTCTTCCTTTGTCTAACGAGTAAGGGGTTATTTCTACTGTAACTTTATCGCCTAAAAGTATTTTAATATAATGCATTCTCATCTTGCCTGATATATGGCAGGTTACTATATGTTTATTTTCAAGCTCTACTTTAAAAATAACATTTGGCAATACTTCTATTACAGTTCCATCTATTGTGATTACTTCATTTTTTGACATTTTTCCATCCTTAATTTTATTTATTTTATGTTAGTGTTAGTATTTCTGCTTTATTGTTTATTATTGCTATTTGATGCTCATAGTGGCTTGTATTTAGATTATCTTCGCTTCTAACAGACCATTTATCATCTTTGTCTATTATAGGGTTGCCCGATTTTTGACACACCATAGGCTCTAAACAAAACACCATTCCATTTTTTACTTTTGGACCTTGTTTTACATTGTTGCCACTTACATAATTTGGTATTTCTGGCTCAGAGTGTGGCTTTTTGCCTATCCCATGCCCACAAAAATTTAATAATGGCTTAAAATCATCTTGTGTGATGTGAGCTTCAAGCATTTGGCTAATTTCTTTAAACCTCATACCTACTTTTATGTTATCTATTGTTTTATATAGTGCATTTTTGCTACATTGTATAAGTTTTTCATCATTTTTGCTTATATCCCCAATAGCCATAGTGATAGCCCCATCGCCATACCAGCCATTTAGCTCGCAACCAATATCTATTCCTAAAATATCACCATTTTTAATTTTAACATCTGTTGGCACACCATGTATAATAACTTCGTTTAAAGATGTGCATACAGCATTTGGGAACCCATACAATCCCTTAAAAGCAGGTCTGCCACCAAGATTGACTATATAATCATCACCTAATTTGTCTATTTCTTTTAGACTCATTCCCTCTGTGATGTTTTTTTTAAGATAATCCAATGTTTTAGCAACAATAACTGCTGCTTTTCTAATTTGCTCTATATCGCAAGGCTTTCTTATTTCAATAGCCATTAAATTGTTTTTGGTTTATAGTTTTACCGCACTAAGAGTGTCGTATTTGTCTTGATATTGTGCAGCTTCTATTTTTCTCATAGTATCAATTGCCACTTGCACAACAATCATAACAGCTATACCACCAAAGAAAAATGGAACACCCATAGATTTTACAATAAGCCAAGGAATAGTAGCCACTAAACCTAAATAAATAGATCCACCAAGGGTCAGCCTACTTGCAGTTGCGTTTAGAAAATCTGCAGTGCTAGCACCAGGTCTAACACCAGGAATAAAGCCACCTTGTTTTTTTAGGTTATCAGCTATATCTTTGGAGTTAAATGTAATTGAAGCATAGAAATATGCAAAAAACATAACCAAAAAGAAAGTTATAATGTTGAAAGTGTAACTATTTGGGCTTAAATAATCTGATATTAGTTGCAGTGTTGCATTTTGAGAATTTTGTAAAATAGTTCCTGGAAACATCAAAATAGCAGATGCAAAAATAACAGGAATAACACCACTTAAATTTACTCTAATTGGAATATAATTCATTATTCTTTTATTTTGTGATTGCATCATAACTTTTCTAGAATAAGACACAGGAACTCTTCTTTCGCCCAATTCTATATAGATGATAACACCAACAGTAACTAAAATGATAAACAATAGTGCTATAACTACTAAAAAGTTTAACTGACCATTGTTTATTAGCTCAACCGTTCCAGCAATAGCACCAGGTATGGAAGATACAATACCAGCAAAAATTATCAAAGAAATTCCGTTTCCTATGCCTTTTTGTGTTATTTGCTCACCTATCCACATTAAAAGCATAGTTCCTACCACCATAGAAACAGATGCAGATAAAATAAATAAATTCATGTCTATTGTAATTGCACTAGCTCCAGTAGCACTTTTTAGAGAATTTAGACCAATTGCAACTCCAATAGATTGAATAGCTGTTATACCAACTGTTGCATATCTAATCATTTGTATATATTTTTGATTGCCGTCTTTTTCTTTTTTCATTTTGCCAAGTGGGGTAAATGTTGCAGCTAATAACTCCATAATAATGTAAGCAGTAATATAAGGCATAATACCAAGTGAGATAATGCTAAGCCTACTTACGGCATCACCACTAAACATATTTGCCATACCAAGCGCATTGTTTGTGTTTGTTGCAAAAAATTCTTTTACCACGCTTATATCAACACCAGGAACTGGAACATAAGCTAATAATCTATATATAAATATAAACCCAAAGGTTATTAAAATTTTATCTATTAGACCTTTGTTCATTATTTGGCACTTACTCTTGTTGTTGTGATGTTTTCATCTTTTATTTTACCAGATAGTGCTTTTGCCTTAGAGCCTATTAGTTTAACTTTTAAGATGCTTTTTGATAGTTTATATACACTTTTAATGCTATCTAATGTAATTTCATCAAGTTTGGCTATTTGCTCTATTTTGTCTACATTAATACTATATGGCTTGACAACTCTTGAAGTAAAACCAACTTTTGGTAGTCTTTTATGTAATGGTTGCTGACCACCCTCAAAACCTCGCTTGATTTTGTATCCAGATCTAGATTTCTGACCTTTGTTTCCTCTTGTGGCAGTTTTACCCATACCACTTCCACCTCCACGACCAACTCTCTTGGTGTTTTTGGTGCTTCCTTTGGCTTTGTGACTTTCTTGGAGTATAGACATTTTAATACCTTTTATTGTTTTATTTTATGCAATGCATCAACTGTTGCTTTTACTAAGTTGTTAGGGTTGTTTGAGCCTAATGATTTTGCAATAATATCTGTTATTCCAGCTAATTCTAATACAGGTCTTGTTGCACCACCTGCTATAAGACCAGTACCAACACTAGCTGGTTTTAATACAATCTTGCTTGCGTTGTATTTATATTCTATATCGTGAGGTATGGTTGAGCCTTTTAGGTTAACCTTTACTAAGCTTTTAAATGCATCATCTACGGCTTTTTTGACAGCATCAGGAACTTCTTTTGCCTTACCTGTGCCAAACCCTATAACACCTTTTTTGTTTCCTACAACTACCAATGCGGTAAATCTAAATCTTCTACCACCTTTTACAACCTTAGTTACTCTTCCAATTTTTACGATATTTTCTTCAAAATCTTCTTTGTTAATTTCATCTAAATTCATTTTTAACCCTATACTCTATAATTTTATGCCATTATCTCTTAATGAAGTTGCAAAAGATGCAACAACACCATGATATAAGTAACCATTTTTGTCAAAAATAACTTGACTTATTTTTTTGTTTTTCAACTCTTCACTCATATGTTTGCCAATTTGAGTAGCGTTTTCTTTGTTTACTCTCAAGTTTAATTTTTTTGAATTAATACTTGCTAAAGTATTTCCGCTCACATCATCTATTGCTTGCGCATATAGATATTTATTAGATTTAAAAATACTAAGCCTTGGTGTTTGCACAGTGCCACTTATTTTAGATCTAATTCTTTTTTTTCTTTTTAATCTTAAATTATCTCTATTTTTTAAACTTTTAGCTCTATTCATTTTATTCCTTATTTAGCTGTCTTTCCAGCTTTTCTTATGATTCTTTCATCGCTATATTTGATACCTTTACCTTTGTATGGCTCAGGCTTTCTAAACGATCTAATATCAGCAGCAACTTGACCAACTTGTTGTTTGTCTATACCTTTGATATTTACTTTGTTTCCTTCAACGCTTATATCTATTCCTGCTGGAATAGCATATACCACAGGATGAGAATAGCCCAAGGCTAATTCTAAATTACTACCTTTTAGAGTTGCTCTATATCCAACACCGTTAATCTCTAATTGTTTGCTAAAGCCTTCATTTACACCATTTATTGCATTATTTGCTAAAGCTCTGTAAGTTCCCCAAAAGGCAGATGAAGCTTTGTCTTCACCTGCTTTTTCAATTGCTAAAATATTATCTTTAATAACAACCTTAACTCTTTTGTGTGTATCAACTTCTAATTTGTTATTAGCTTTTTTTATGCTAATAACCCCGTTATTTTCGCTTACTTCAACTCCGTTTGGAATCTCTATAACCTGTTTACCAATTCTTGACATATCAATCTCCTACCAAATAGAGCATAAAAGCTCGCCACCAACATTTGCTTTATATGCTTCATGATTGCTCATAACGCCTTTGTTGGTGCTTACTATTATGATACCTCTACCACTTTTAAAGTTTTTTAGCTCACTTGCATTTTTATAAACTCGTCTCCCGGGTTTAGATATTCTTTTTAGTTCATGAATTACACTTACATCATCATCATATTTTAGGGTAATTTTTATAGTTTTTTTAACATCACCTTCAACTTTAAAATCTTCTATATAGTTTTTGTTTTTTAAAACTTCCATAATAGATTCTATTAAATTAGAATGAAGAAGTTCAGTGCTTTGTAGCTTTCTTGTTGCACCATTTCTTATCCTAGTTATGCTGTCTGCTATTAAATCATTTATCATTTATATTCCTTATTTTACCAACTAGATTTTCTAACACCAGGGATTAAACCCTCGTTAGACATTTTTCTAAGACAAATTCTACAAAGTCCAAAGTCTCTATATACAGACTTTGGACGACCACATACATTACATCTTGTGTATGCTCTTACTTTGAACTTTGGGGTTCTTTTTGCTTTTGCTATCATTGATTTTTTAGCCATTATGCAGCTCCTTTTGAAAATGGAAGACCCATAAGCTCTAATAGTCTAAAAGCCTCTTTGTCATTTGTTGCAGTTGTGCATATTGAAATATTCATACCATGAATTTTGATAATATCATCATACTCTATCTCTGGGAATATAAGTTGCTCTTGCAATCCAAAAGAGAAATTACCAAAACCATCAAAACCATTTTTGTTTACACCTCTAAAATCTTTCACTCTCGGCAGGGCAACTGAAAATAGTTTTTCTAAAAACACAAACATATTTTTGCCTCTTAGTGTTACTTTTACCCCAACATTAGCACCTTCTCTAACTTTAAAACCAGCTATTGACTTTTTTGCTTTAATAAGCATTGCTTTTTGTCCAGCTATTAAAGAAATAGTATCTGCTATATTTTGTATCAACTTAGTATCCTTGCCAGCTTCACCAGCACCAACACTTATTGTTATTTTGTCAATTTTTGCACAAAGCATCTTATTTTGTGCAAATTCTTTTAGCAACATAGGCTTAACATCGTTAATATATTTCTCTTGTAAATTTATTTTCATAACTATGCCTCAACTTTCTTTAAGTTTGATATATCAATAGGCATCTCTTTATCTACAAATCCACCATCAGGGTTTTTGTCTTTATCTGGCTTGATTGTTTTTTTAACAATTTTACAGCCTTTAACGATAGCCTTATTGTTCTTTGGGATAATTTGTAATATTTCTCCCGTTTTGCCTTTATCATCTCCCGCGATAACTTTTACTTGATCGCCTTTTTTTAGTTTAATTTTAATCATTATAAAACCTCTGGTGCAAGTGATACTATTTTCATAAAGTTAGCATGCCTAACTTCTCTTGTTACAGGACCAAATATTCTAGTTCCAATTGGTTCTTTTTTGTCATCTAATATTACAGCTGCATTATCATCAAATCTAATAAGAGAGCCATTTTCTCTTTGAATCTCTTTATGTGTTCTTACTATAACAGCTTTAACTACTTGACCTCTTTTTACCTTGCCAAGTGGTATAGCTTTTTTTACAGAGGCTACTATAATATCTCCAACAGAAGCATATCTTCTTTTGCTACCACCAAGAACTTTAATGCACATAATCTCTTTTGCACCGCTGTTGTCAGCTACCTTTAGTCTAGAAAAACTTTGTATCATTTGCTATCCCCTTTTGCGATTAATGTTTTTAATCTAAAATATTTTCTTTTTGATAAAGGTCTGCATTCTATTGCAACAACTTCATCGCCTATGTTTAAAGAATTTTCTTCATCGTGAATGATGTATTTTTTAAACTTTTTTACAATTTTGTGATATTTAGTGTGTAGCATTCTTCTTTCAACCAAGATGCAAGCACTTTTTTCACCACTCTTAGAAACTACTTTTCCTTGTATTTCTCTCTTGTGATTATTCATTTTGCATCCTCTTTAATTAATTTTGCATTTTTTTTAGCACTTATTGCAGTGTTTATTTGCGCAATTTCTTTTTTGACTTTTCTTATTTCACTTGTATTTTGAAGTTGCATAGTTTTTAATTTTAATGCAAGCTCAAAAACTAAAAGTTTTTTTTCTTTTAAAAGTTTAGTTAATTCTTTTAAATCTTTGTCTTTAATATCAATATATTTCATTTGTACTCTCTAATGTAATAATTTTTGTTTTAAAAGCAAGTTTAGCCGTAGCTAATGCTAATGCCTTTCGGGCTAAACTCTCTTCTACACCAGCCATTTCAAAACACACTCTGCCTGGTTTAATATTCATAACCCATTTATCAACAGGCCCTTTACCTTTACCCATTCTTGTTTCTAATGGTTTTTTGGTAAGTGGTTTATCTGGAAAAACTTTTATCCATATTTTACCACTTCTTTTGATTCTTCTTGTCATAGCAACCCTTGCGGCTTCTATCTGTCTTGAATCTATTCTGCCATGCTCTATTGCTTTTATGCCAATAGTTCCACTAGTTAATGTGTAGCCATTAGAGGCTTTGCCTCTATTTCTACCTTTCATTACTTTTCTGTATTTTGTTCGTTTAGGCATCAACATTGTCAGTCACCTTATCATCTTTTTTGTTTATATTATCTGTTGTTATGGTAGTATTTTTTGCTAAAACTTCACCTTTGAATATCCAAACTTTAATACCAATACAACCATAAGTAGTTTCAGCTCTTGCAAAACCATAATCAATTTTTGCTCTTATGGTGTGTAGTGGAACTCTGCCTTCTAAATACCATTCAGTTCTTGCCATTTCAGCTCCACCAAGTCGTCCAGCAACTGCCATTCTAACGCCTCTTG
>CAZXTK010000047.1:0-9666 GCA_964643665.1 uncultured Campylobacterales bacterium | reverse complement strand
CCAACGCCTATATACATATAACCTAATTGACTCATAGTAGAGTAAGCTAATATTTTTTTGATATCTTGTGCTTTTGTAGCCATAACAGCAGCCAAAAGAGCACCAAATGCACCTATGTATGCAATAAACACTCCTACATCTGGAACTTCATTATATAAAAACGATAATTTTGCGACCATATAAACACCAGCTGTAACCATAGTTGCAGCATGTATAAGTGCTGATACTGGTGTAGGACCTGCCATAGCATCTGGCAACCAAACATAAAGAGGTATCTGAGCTGATTTTCCCATAGCACCCACAAAAAACAATATTCCACTTAAAACTAAAATATAATGAGGAATAGAATCTACACTCTCAGATAGTGATTTAAAATCAAGCCCTCCAGCGCCAACTTGCGAGAATAAAACAACAATTCCTAACAAAAAGCCTAAATCGCCTATTCTATTGGCAATCATAGCTTTGTTACCAGCGTCTACGTTTTCTTTTGATCGGTAATAAAAAGCAACCAAAAAGTAAGAGAACAGACCAACACCTTCCCAACCTAAAAATAAAATCATTAAATTGTCCGCAAATACCAAAAGTAGCATTGATGCTAAAAATAGATTGAAAAATGCGAAAAACTTACCGTAAGCTTCGTCTTTTTTCATATACACGCTAGCATATATATGTATTAAAGAACCTACAAAAGTAATAAAAAAGCCCATAAAAATACTTAGATTATCAGCTGAGAGTGAGAAGGCTATGTTTAAATCTAAAATATGAACCCAAGTAAATAGATGCTCTTGAAAATAGCCATCGTTTTCTTGTAGTTTAAAATACGCCACCACAAATGCGCAAAAACTAAGAACAGGTGCAAGTGAGCCTATCCAGCCATATAGTGTATCTGGGAGCAATTTGGTTTTGAGCGAATATAGGTATAAAGCAGTAATTGATAATCCGCCAATAAGCGGAAGCAATATAACCCAAAGTAATATAGAATCGTAAATAGAGTTAATGACTTATCCTTTTTTTAGAGATGTAAATATATTGCTATCTAGTGAGCGTTTGGTTCTAAATAATAGCACGATAACTGTCAAAAACAAAGCCGCCTCAGCTGCTGCTAATGCAATAACAAACAATGTTAGTATTTGACCATCAAAAGAATGATTATAAGTGCTAAAAGCAACCAAAATCAAAGAAAGACCATTTAGCATAAGCTCCAAAGACATATAAATAACAAAAATATTGCTTCTTGCGATAACCCCAATAGAGCCAACAGAGAATATAAACATTCCTAAAATAGTTAAATTCATTATACTCATTTGCTCTCCCTTTTTGGCATTTTTTTAGCCAATACAATAGCGCCTATCAATGCCACTAATAGCAAAATAGACACTAACTCAAATGGCAATAAATAATCATAATACAATCTAATACCAAACTCTTTTATGCCACCATCAAAAATTATTTCTTTTGCTGGGTTTATGTATGCATCTAATGCTTTTATTACTATTAAGTTTAATGGCAACATAACAATAGCACCAAAAAACATAATTTTGAATTTATTATCTTCTTTTGGTAAATCTTCATCTCTTATTTTTAAAAACATCAAAACAAACAATAACAATGTTAAAATAGCACCTGCATATATAATAAGCTGTGCCATAAACAAAAATGAAGCATTCATAAGAGCAAATAAAAACCCAATATCAATAACACATACAAGCAAAGAAAGAGAACTAAACATTGGGTTTCTAAAAGCAATTACACCAACAGATGACATTGCACCAATAAAACTCAATATGTAAAATAATATATTTTCCATCTTAAGCCACCACTTTTGTATTAAATATCTTATTCATCTTTATAATCCTTACATCTTGTGTTTGCTAAAAGCGCTTCTTTGTGTATAACGAAGTCTTCTCTTTTGCTTCCTGTGGTAGAAAAAATGCCTGTATCCATTCTAATTGCATCACAAGGACAAGCCTCAACACAATAACCACAATAAACACATTCTAACAAATCAATAGAAAAGCTAAGTGGCATTTTCTCATCAACCCCGTCTTCTCTCTCTATCGCTTCAATATCTATACACTCGGCTGGACAAGCAGTAGAGCACATAAAGCAAGCCACACATCTGATAGAGCCATCATCTCGTTTAGTTAGCCTGTGCATTCCTCTGTATCTCTCACTAATGTCTTTTGGTTGCTCTTCTGGATAGCTAAGTGTTTTTAGCTTTGAGTTGTCTAAAAAGTTTTTCATAAAATGTGAAAGAGTTGTTTTCATTCCACCAAAAATTGCAGGCAGATATAATCTCTCTGCCAATGATAAACCATGTCGTTTTACTACTTTTGCCATTTTAACCTACTTTACTTATTTTAAATATATACATAACAACACCTACACTACTATTACAATAGCACTTACTAAGATATTTACTATTGCAAGTGGCAATAGCACCTTCCAGCCCAATGCTTGTAGTTGATCGTATCTAAATCTGAGCAATGTCCATCTAACCCAAATAAACACGAATGCCATTACAAAAAATTTAATCAAGAAAGTAATTATTTGTATGCTCATAACTATAAGGCTAGTTGTGTTTTCACTTCTATCACTCAAATACAAATATGCTAAAAATGCGCAAGCCAGTGCAGATATAATACAAATTGCTGTTATTAAAAACTTATTTTCTTTTGCTCTTATGTCTGTTTTATCCACCCAATTGTTGTTTTTTAAAAGCCATAAAGACACAACAACAGCGCCTATTGCAGTAATTGCTATTAAAGCAGGCAAGACAATATCTAATGATTGTTTTAAATCTTCAGTTGTCAAAAATGGAACTTGATATCCACCAAAAACCAAAGATACGATAATGGCACAAGATGCCGTCATAGCCGCATACTCACCAACTTGAAAAAGCCCAAACCTCATAGCAGAATACTCTGTATGATAACCAGCAACAATTTCACTCTCGCCTTCTGCGATATCAAAAGGTGCTCTATTTGTTTCTGCAAATGCTGTTACAATAAACAAAATAGATGCGATAGGCTGGATTATAATACCCCATGCTGGAATAACACCCCACAAAAGACTACCTTGAAAAGCAACCATATCGTTTATGTGAATGCTGCCATAAGTAATAATTAAAGATATCAAAGAAAGCCCCATAGCAGCTTCGTATGATATAACTTGCGCGCCTGCCCTTATGGCACCTAAAAGAGAGTATTTATTATCACTCGAATACCCACCAAGCATAATCCCATAAATACTAATAGACGCAAAAGCTAAAAACCACATAATCCCCAAATCAAAAGGGATAACTTGCATTTTGTAAGTGTTTGAATCGTATATTAAATCATCAGCAAATGGAATTACACCAAACAGCATAAAAGAACAAAAAAACACAATAGCAGGAGCTAGAGTGTAGAGATATTTGTTTTTTATATGAGGTGGTCTAAAATCTTCTTTGAATACTAGCTTCAACATATCTGCAAAACTCTGAATAAGTCCGCCTAGCCTAATACCATATATATGACATCTGTTTGGACCTGCTCTATCTTGCATAAAACCAGCTATTCTTCTCTCCCACCATACCATTATAGGAGTTGTTCCAACAGCCAGCAGTGAAGCAAGAGCCATATTTATAATGATTACAAAAATTGGATACTCGCTCATTATTTAATCCTCTCTTGCAATTTTTGGATATATTCATTCATATTTAAGTGCTGTTTATTTTTGTTCATATTTGGCACGACTTTTGCTTCAATATTGTCGCAATTTATATAAGCTCCTTCTTGTTCATAAAAAGAAGGCAATGGTAGTTTTGCTTTTATTTTAGCATTTATATCTTGATAAGAGAATAAAAACACCTCTTTTTTAGACATCTCATCTTGCACTTTTTGGCTACCGTTTTGCAAAATATTATTATCTATTATTATAATATGCTCGTGTTTTTGTAAATTATCTACAAAGAATTTCTCAGTAGTGTTTATTTTGAATTTTTTAAGCCCGGCAGCATTTGCGCTTTTGTCATTTTGTCTTAAAAAATCATCTCCAAAGCTCTTATCAATATAGTGTTTCATATATCCACTAATTACAATATTATTTTTATCACAAAATTCATTAATACTCTGCATTTGCTCCAAACTCAAGTTAGGCGACACAAGCACCATAGCAGTTTTGTTGTTTATACTTTTTGCAATGTATTTCAAAATATCATCAATAGCTTTTTTAGAATTATTAAAATAGCTCTCTTCTAATCTGTTTTCTATCTCTTTTTTATAGCCCAATCGTCCATCATCACAAATATAATGCCCGTTTACGTCTTCATTAACTCGTGGTCTAAATCTAAATACTTTATCATCTTGATATTTCTTTTTGTGGTGGTCTATGTGTATACTACAACCTTTTGAACAGCCATTACAAATACCCTCAAAACTTTTTAGCAACCAAACTCTTTGAGCAAATCTAAAGTCTTTTGATGTTAATGCACCAACAGGACAAATATCTACAACATTCATAGCGTATTTTGTTTTCATCTCATGCCCAGGAAACACACCAATAACAGCATGGTCAGCACGGTTAAAAACTTGCAACTCTTTTGTTTTTGTAACCTCATCAGTAAAACGAACACATTTTACACACATAACACATCGCTCTTTATCTAAAACAATGTTTCTACCTAAGTCTACTTTTTTCTCGGAAGTTACTTTTGGTGTTTTTAGCCTACTATCATATTGTCCACTTGAGCCCATATAAAAATCTTGCAAATCACACTCACCTGCTTGATCACATATTGGACAATCTAATGGGTGATTAACAAGCTCAAGCTCTAATATGCTTTGTCTAACTTTTTTAATCATATCGCTTTGTGTATAAACAACCATACCTTCTTTTATCGGTGTATCACAAGATATTTGTGGTCTTTTTTGACCTTTAATCTCAACCATACACATTCTACAATTCCCGTCTTTTGCTTTTTTGCCCAAAGCTTTATCATAACAAAATGAAGGAACCTTGTGGTTTATTTCATTTAGCGTATCTATTAAAAAACTACCTTCTACTGCTTGTATCGTTTTATCATCAACGATAATATCTACTAGTTTATTTTTTGTTTGATTTTGCATTATACTCTCACACTCTTCTTTTTATTTTTGTTTAAATAAGCGTCAAATTCTTCTGGGAACTTTTTAATAATAGAAGCAATAATCGCGCTTACAGCTGGTGCGAAAACACAAATAGTTTTACCATTCATAGTATTGCATACATCGCTAATTGTGTCAATATCTTCTTTTGTTGCTTCGTTATCTATAACGCTTTGGAGTATTTTATCTATCCAGCCAACACCTTCTCTACATGGGGTGCATTGCCCACATGATTCATGATGATAAAACTCTATTAAATTTTTAGCCACTTCTACCATACTTGTATCTTCGCTAATTACAATCATACCACCTGTTCCAAGAGTTGAGCCGATATCCCACATACTTTCATAATCCAATTTAGCTTTTTTAACCTCATCGGCTGTCAATATAGGACAAGATGCTCCTCCTGGTATTACGGCTTTTAGCTTTTTGCCATCTTTCATTCCGCCGCATAGTTTGTCTAAAACCTCTATCATACTCTCGCCATATGCAAGCTCAAAAATACCTGGCTTTTCTACCTCACCACTTGCACCAAAAATAGCAGTTCCTGGAGAATCTTTTGTGCCAAATGCTCTATAACCCTTAGCGCCTTCGTTTATAATATAAGGAACAGATGCAATAGTTTCTACATTGTTTACAATTGCAGGCATATCAAAATACCATTCACATTCTTTTTGATGTGGTTTTAATCTAGGGTTTCCTCTTTTCCCTTCAAGAGATTCTATAAGGGCTGATTTTTCACCACAAATATATGCTCCTGCACCTCTGTGGACAACAACATCCATTGCATAATCATGTCCACAAACACTTTTGCCCAAAATTCCAGCTTTGTATGCCTCATCTATTGCTTCTTGCAATATATTAGCTTCTTTTACGAACTCGCCTCTTATATATATGTATGCACTATGAGATTTAATAGCATAACATGCGCAAATTATTCCCTCTATTAACAAATGCGGGTCATAATGCATTATATGTCTATCTTTAAAAGTTCCTGGCTCACTCTCATCGGCATTTACTATCAAATAAACTTCTCTACCGTCATCTGGCAACAACTTCCATTTATCGCCACAATATGCACCACCGCCACCTTTACCTCTAAGACCACTATCACATACTTCTTGAACAACATCTTCTGGCTTCATTTTAAAAAGCTTATCTATGCTTTTATAAACGCCATTTTTTTTAGCTACTTCTAATTTGTGTGAATCTTTAACATCAAAATTCTTGCTTACTAATTTAGTTGTCATTTTTACACCTTGATACGAAGTTTTTCATTTTTTCTTCATCCATGTGAGTATGATATTCCCCGTTGATAGCAACAATCGGTGCCATATCGCAATTACCCAAACACTCTACTTCTTCATAAGTAAACAAATTATCATCCGTTGTTTGACCTTTTTTTATTTTTAGAGTTTGCTCTAAATATTTTTTGATATCTTTAGCGCCACATAGCGAACAAGATAATGTTTTACATAATTCAATATGGTATTTACCTCGTGGCTTAAAACTAAACATTGTATAAAAACTCATAACACTCATAACAAAAGCAGGTGAATTGTCAACTTCTTTGGCAATAAATACCATTGCCTCTTGTGAAACATAGCCATCTTGGTATTGAAACAACCAAAGCAATGGCAACATTAATGATTGCTTTTTAGGGTATTGTTTTTTTAGCTTTTCGTATTTTTTTAAATTATCATCATTTAGCAAAGCACTCATCTGTCAAATTCTCCCGCAATAAAGTTCATAGAAGCCAAAGTAACAACGCTATCAGCTATCATTGTGCTTTCAACAATATGAGAATACGCGCCCAATGAATAATAACAAGGCGGTCTACATTTTACCTTGTATGGTTTTCCGCTTCCATCGCTCACTATATAAAAACCAAGCTCGCCGTTTCCGCCTTCGCTAAAACTATAATGCTCGCCCTTAGGCACTTGGTTTCCTTCGAACACCAATTTAAACTGGTTCATAAGTCCTTCAATGTTGCCATAAACATCTTTTTTCTCTGGCAATATAATTGTTTTATCATCAATGTTTATAGCACCATCTGGCAAGTTTTTCATAGCTTGTCTTATGATTTTACAGCTTTGTAACATTTCTTCAAATCTCACCATTATTCTATCGTGAACATCTCCGTGGCTACCTACTACTACATCAAAATCAAAACTATCATAGTCATAATATGGGGCATCTTTTCTTAAATCAAAATCAACACCACATGCTCGCAAGTTTGGACCTGTAATACCTGCGCTTAGAGCAAAATCTTTTTTGATGACCCCAACATCTTGTGTTCTGTCAAGGAATATTTTATTTTTTTGAACTAAACTTAAACTATCTTCTACACCTTTTTCAATGCTTTTTAATACATTTTCAATATCGCTCTCAAAACCATCGTATAAATCATGACTTAGCCCACCTATTCTAGTGTAAGAGTTTGTAAGTCTTGCACCTGTTAGTTTTGATAAAATATCATAAACCTCATCTCGCGGGTTAAATAGATACCACAAGTTTGTAAGCCCACCTAAATCTACTAAGTTGGCTCCATTACATACAAGATGATCAATTATTCTTGAAAGCTCGCCTATAATAACTCTTATCATTTTTGCACGAGGTGTTATCTCAACACCTAACATTTCTTCTACACCTTTACAAAAACCAATATTATTTAAAATTGCCGAACAATAATTTAGCCTATCAGTATAAGGTATAACTTGCGAGTAAGTATGGCTTTCACAGCTTTTTTCAAACCCTCTATGTAAATAACCTATCTCACTAACACAAGCTATTATGCTCTCACCTTGAAGTGCCATAAAGTTTCTAATAGTTCCATGCGTTGCAGGATGTGATGGCCCTATGTTTAAAAACATAAGCTCATCAAAGTTTTCTTTTTTATAGCCTTTTGCTAAAAGTTTAGGCTCCATTTCATCCATAAGCTCTTGTGTTTTTGTGCATATTTGCGCTTTTGTAATCTCATAATCTTTTCTAAGAGGATGACCTACAAACTCTTGGTGGTTTAGTATTCTTTTTAGGTTTGGATGCCCTTTAAATATTATTCCATACATATCATAAGTTTCGCGCTCAGCCCAATTGGCACTATAATACAAATCACATATGCTATCTATCTCTAAATTATCATTAGTAAGCTTTGTTCGCACAGTGATAGTGTTTTTAAAATCACTTGTTCTTAATATATAGATAACTTCAAATCTAAAATCATCTTGCTTATCAGAGTGTTGTAAGTAATCTGTTGCAGTTATATCCAAAAGAATGCTATAACCGCCCTCTTTTTTTAATTTTTTTATCTCTTGTTTTATATTTTTGCAATCAACTTGCATAAAATTTGTCTTCATTTGTGTATTAAGCACCTAAAAACCCTTTTGTTTTTCTTACTCTGTCTTTCAAAGAGCTTTCAGTTTTTACTCGCTCTTGCATTCTCATAACTGCATCTAACAAAGCCTCTGGTCTAGGAGGACAACCTGCTATATATTCATCTACCGGAATAAGAGTATCTATACCTTGCACAGTAGAGTAGTTATCATAAAAACCCCCACTACAAGCACAAGCACCCATTGAGATAACCCATTTAGGCTCACACATTTGATTGTATATTTTTTTTAATATTGGTGCTTGTTTATATGATATTGTTCCTGCAACTATAAGCAAATCTGCTTGTCTTGGGGAAAATCTCACAACTTCTGCACCAAATCTTGACATATCATATCTAGATGCCATGGCAGCCATAAGCTCTATACCACAACAAGCTGTTCCAAATGCCATTGGCCACAATGAATAAGACCTTGCCCAGTTTACTGCTTCATCTAACTTTGTTAATATAATTCCATCACCTAAAAGTGCCTCTTTGCCTAATCCCATAATAAGGCTCCTTTTCTATATAAATATATAAGTCCTGCAAAAAGCAATCCTATAAAAGTAAACATTTCTACAAGTCCAAACATTCCTAATTCTCTTACATTCACAGCCCAAGGCAGCATAAATAAAATTTCAACATCAAATATAACAAATAAAATCGCAACCAAATAAAATTTAACAGAAAAGAAAATATTAGTAGAACCTATCGGATTTGTTATTCCACTTTCATAAATTGTATTTTTTTCTTTGTTGTCTGTCTCGTTAGGTCCCAAATATGATGTCAAAATAAATACAACACTAAGCGCCACTGCTACCGCTACAAACAATGTAGAAGCAAAAACTATGCTACTCATTAAAACTCCTTTTAAAAAATTACTTACAAATGCTATCTGATTTTTCTTAATTTACACTTAAAATCACAAAATAATAATAAAGTAAAAAAAATTAAAATTTAAACTTGCTTTAAGTATTGCTTAGATACAATTTTGGTTCTCAATAATGCATATTGTGGCTTTGTAGCTCAGTCGGTAGAGCAGTGGACTGAAAATCCATGTGTCGGCAGTTCGATTCTGCCCGAAGCCACCACTTTATTGTTGTTGTAAATTATAATGTTGAAGTTGTTTAAATTAAACAAAAACTAAAATGCCGAATTAGCTCAGTTGGT
>CAZXTK010000046.1:0-10379 GCA_964643665.1 uncultured Campylobacterales bacterium | reverse complement strand
AAAAAAACAAGAAATAAGCACATTAGTTGATTATATTTACAAATATGGTGGATATAAAATTACACCTAAACTTTTAGATGATTTAAAAGACTTAGGTTTTAAATACTCAACATTGGCAGGTGTATCTATATCTATGGATGATATTCTTATACCAGATGAAAAAAATGAATTAGTTGCAAAACACAAAAAAGAAGTTATCAATATTCAAACACAATTTAATAATGGTTTATTAACAGAGCAAGAGAGATCAAATAAAATAATTGATATTTGGGCTGATTTGAATAATAAGTTAGGCTCAAAGATGATGCAACTTATCAAAGAAAATAAAAGTGGGTTTAACTCTATTTATATGATGGCTGATAGTGGTGCAAGAGGTAGTGCAGCACAAATTAGACAGCTTGCTGGTATGAGAGGACTTATGGCAAAACCTGATGGCTCTATTATTGAAACACCTATTATTTCTAACTTTAAAGAAGGCTTGAATGTTTTAGAATACTTTATCTCTACTCACGGAGCAAGAAAAGGTTTAGCAGATACTGCGCTTAAAACTGCAAGTGCTGGGTATTTGACAAGAAAACTAATTGATGTATCTCAAAATGTAAAAATTAGCATTGATGATTGTCATACTCACGAAGGTATTACAGTTAGTGCAATTATCAAAGGAAATGAGCTAGTAGAAAGCTTAGAAGAACGAATAACAGGAAGATGTGTTGTAAATGACATAAAAGACCCTCTAACAAATAAAATATTAGCAAAAAGTGGGGATATTTTAACAGAACAACAAGCTAAAAATATTTCATTAGCGGGCATAAAAAATGTAGAAATAAGAAGTATTATTACTTGTAAAACAGCAGATGATTCAATTTGTGCAAAATGTTATGGTATTAACTTGGGAGAACAAAGAGAAGTTACTCCCGGAGAAGCAGTTGGTGTTATTGCAGCACAAAGTATTGGTGAGCCTGGAACTCAGCTTACCCTAAGAACATTCCATGTTGGTGGAACAGCATCAGCCACTGCTACACAAAATGAACTAAAAACCAATGAAGAAGGCTTTATTAGACATCATAATATAAAAACACAAACAAATACTCACAAACAAAATATACTACTTAGCAGAAGAAGCGCATCTGTGCTGTTGGTGGAACCTAAGGTAAATGCCTTATTTGATGGTGAAGTTAAAATAGAAAAAAGCTTTAATCAAATTATTATCACATTAGATGGGGAAAATCAATCAAAAAGCTACACATTTGATGAAAAAGAAATTGCTAAAAATAATGAATTAGCAGATTTAGAAGGCAAAGTAGCTGGTAAATTTTATTTGCCTTACAAAAATGGCGACAAAGTAAAAGCAAACGACTCTATAATAGAGAGCATAAAAACAAGCTGGAATGTGCCAAGTGAAATTCCTTATGCGAGTGAAATTTTGGTTGAGAATGGTTTCCCAGTTTGTAAGACACTAATTAGCAATGAAAATGGAATTGTAAAATATTATCAATTAGAAGGTGATTTTTTGCATCCGAAAGAAGACATAAAAACAGGTGATGAAGTAACACAAAAAGGTCTATTTGCTGTTATAGTGGATGATAAAGATTTAGAAGCAAGCAGATTTTATATATCAAGAGGCTCAAAAATTCTGATAAGCAATGATGATAAAGTCAAAAAAGGAGAAGCGATAGTAGAGCCTACAAAAAGCACTGGCGAACACACTACCATAGCAAAATGGGATCCTTATGCAAACCATATATTGGCAGAATTAGAAGGAACTATTGCATTTGAAGATATCACTCCTGGTGTTAGCGTTAATGAAACAAAAGATGCTGTGCAAGATACTACAAGTTATACCGTAATGGAGCATATTCCTTCTAATATGTCCCCTGCTATAATCATACAGGGCAATGGCAAAGATATTAGATATCAATTAGAATCTGGTGCTTCTATAAATGTTGAAGAAGGATCAAAAGTAAGCATTGCAGATATTATCGCAAAAACTCCAAAAGCAGTTTTAAAATCAAGCGATATTACAGGTGGTCTACCAAAAGTATCTGAATTATTTGAAGCAAGAAAGCCAAAATCAGAAGCTGTTATTGCCGAGTTTGATGGCGTGATTACATTTGGAAAATCTATTAGAAACAAAAAAAGAGTAATATTAACTAATAAAAATGGCAAAAAAGAAGAATATCTAATACCAGCATCAAAAGAGATTTTAGTAAGAGAAGGTGAGAGTGTTCATGCTGGTGAGCAACTAACAGAAGGTGTAAAATCAAGCCACGATATATTAAGAATCCTTGGCTCAAAGGCACTAAGTGAATTTATTATCTCAGAAGTTCAAAATGTATATAGAGGACAAGGTGTTAGTATAGCTGATAAGCATATTGAAGTAATTTTGAGCCAAATGCTAAAACAAGTAGTTATAAAAGAAGCAGGTGATTCAAGATTGACCATTGGCGATATAATCTCTTACAAAAGGTTTTTAATTGAAAACCAAAAAACTATAAAAATAGGTGGAAAACCTGCTATTGGAGAGCATGTTTTATTGGGAATAACAAGAGCAGCTGTTGCATCTGATAGCATAATATCTGCTGCATCATTCCAAGAAACAACAAAAGTATTAACAGAAGCTGCAATAAATTCTAAAATAGATACTATAAACAACTTAAAAGAAAATGTTGTTATAGGTAGAAAAATACCAGTAGGAACGGGCATATTCTCAAATGACACAATAAATGTGGGATATAGTGCTCAATAAACAAGCTACAACAATGATAGTTTTAAAAATAGAACTAAAACTATCAAAACATTAATATCACGACAACAATATAAAATATTTAACAATATTGATTGCAATTTTTAAAATGTCCAATAAAAATAAAACAAGATTATTGCAAATAATAATTTTATTTATCTATATATTTGTTAGTGCCTCTTGCTCATCTACAATACAAAATAAACATTACAGCAAAAAAGCACAACAAAAAGATATATTGCAACAATTTGATATACAACCTTCTTATGCAAATGATAGTTTGCTTTTAAAAGAAAAACAAATAGTATATCGCTACAAAAATACTTACAAAAAACTTTTTGATAAAGCGCATATTGTTATACCTACAATAATAATGCAAATAGAGCAAAAACAACTTCCTTCTGGGTTGATTTTTTTAGTGATGGCTGAGAGTAACTTTATGATAAAAGCAAAAAGCAAAAAAAAAGCAATAGGATTATGGCAACTTATGCCAAAAACTGCAAAACATTATAAATTAGCGATGAACGCATATGTAGATGAAAGAATGGATATTTACAAATCAAGTGAAGTTGCGCTTAATCATTTGATAAATTTACATAACAAATTTGACAAATGGTATCTTGCTATTATGGCATACAATGGTGGTGAAGCTAGGATAATGGAAGGCATAACAAGAGCCATATTAGACAAGCATTGCGAAATAAAACATCAATGCCGTGCAAATAATGCGACAATACAAAAATATAGACAAATAATAGAAGGTTACCAAAAAAAGAGAGTTAGTTTTAGAAAACTATACAAGGTATATAAAGCAAGCAAAAAATTAGGCTACTCCATAGAGCTTAAAGATTTATTATTAGTTCAAAAAAATATGAAAAGACAATATATGCCAACAGAGAGTGCAAATTATCTTAGAAAAATCATATCTTTGGCATATTTAGACAAAGAATATAATATATTAAATACACAAAACAATAATCCAAAAATACAAAAAGTTGCAATCAAGGGTGGAGTTAGCATAAAAAGCATTGCTAAAATAATAAATGAAGATGAGCATAGCTTAGAGCAAATAAATCATCAAATAAAAAGAGGTATAACCTCGCCTACTACAAACACAACATCTATTTATATTCCAGCAGATAAATTAGATACTTACAAAAAAAACATCAAAAACCTACCTAACATCAAATACATAATCTATAAAGTCAAAAAAGGAGATAGTCTTATCTCTATTGCTAAATTTTACTCTCTTCCATATAAACTAATACAAAAAACAAATAATATGAAAACATCAAATTTAAGGGTAGGTAAAGAAATATTGATACCATTAGATGAAAACACATATATACCGCCCACCATACATATAGTAACAAGTGGTGATAGCTTATTATATCTTGCGCATAAATACAATACCACGACAAAAACACTAAAAAGGTATAATAAACTAAAAGATTCAAATATTTTTATAGGAGATAGGTTAATTGTCAAATTTAATAATTAAAAAACCAATATTAAAAGTGCTATTAATTGCGTTTATTGCTCTGTTATTTAGCTCGTGTGCAAGAAGCAATTTAGAACAAAGCTATGCTTATTCTACCCAAAGCAAAGCTCCAACTAAAATGATCAATTCAAAATCAGTCCAAAGAGCCACAATGCGCCCATATGAGGTATTTGGCAAAACATACTACCCAAAACTTGTAAGTATAGATGATACATTTAACGGTGTTGCCTCTTGGTATGGTCCAAATTTTCACAACAAAAAAACAAGCAATGGCGAGACTTATAATATGCATGCTCTAACTGCTGCTTCAAAAACCTTGCCTATGAACACTATGGTAGAAGTTTTAAACAAAGAAAATGGCAAAAAAGTAGTTGTTAGAATAAACGACAGAGGTCCTTTTGTTAAAAGCAGAATAATAGATCTATCAAACAAAGCGGCCAAGATGATAGATATGACCAAAAAAGGAACAGCAAGAGTAAGATTAAGAATTGTTGGCTTTAATGGGCAAGTTGCAAAAACTAAATGGCAAAAACAACAACAAATGTCATTTGGAGAATGCTATGTTCAAGTTGGTGCTTTTAGATATAAAAAAAGTGCTTATACATTAGCTAAAAAGTTTAATTTGGTTCTAACCCATCAAAAAGCAATAATCAAGAAAAAAAGAGTAAAAGGTAAATTGTTCCATGTGGTAATAATTGGTTATTTTAAAAGCGAAGATGAAGGCTTAGATTTTATTGCTAACAATAAACTAAAAGGCTCTTTTTTAGTTGCCAAATAGCTATTATAGCACTATCAGATAGATACTAAAAAGCTCTAATCTAAGAGCTTAATAATTATTAGCTATAAACTCCCCTATTCTTGCTATACCTTCTTTTATATCTTCATCGCTTGCAACAAAAGACAATCTAAAATACCCCCTCATTCCAAAAGCGCCTCCAGGTATCAATGCTACAAATTTCTCTTGCAATAAATTCTCACAAAATTTAAAACAATCTTTCTCTAACTTTGATATATCCACAAATAAATAAAATGCTCCATCAGGAGTTACTACATCTAAATTATCTATTTTATTTAGCAAACCAACGGCTAAGTCTCTTCGTTTTCTAAATGCTTCTTTCATTTTGTTTATATCAACATCAAGCTCACTGCTAAGCCCTACAATACTTGCTTCTTGTGTGATTGAGCATATATTAGAAGTGCTTTGGCTTTGTAGTTTAGTTATATCTTTTATTAATTGCTTATCTTTACAAGCAATATAACCAAATCTCCATCCTGTCATACTAACACATTTGCTAAGACCATTTATGGTGATAGTTCTGCTAAGCATATCATCATTTATATTAGCTGTTGAAGTAAATTTTTCATCAGTGTAGATTATTTTTTCATATATCTCATCTGAAATAACTACCACATTACTGCCTGCCAATACATCTGCTAACTCTAATAATTCTTTTTTGGAATATGTGCTACCTGTTGGATTACAAGGCGATGTAAGTATTAGAGCTTTTGTTTTTGGAGTAATTGCATCTTTTAACTCTTGTGGAGTTAGTTTAAATTTATTCTCAGCAGTGGTATTTACAATCACACTTACCCCACCATAATATTTTGCAAGCTCAGGATAAGTTACCCAATAAGGTGCCGGTATAATAACCTCATCTCCCTCTTCTATTAAAGCTGCAAAAACATTAAACAGCGAATGCTTTGCCCCTACATTTACGCAAATTTCATCAAGCTCATAATCTAAATCATTATCTCTTTTTAATTTCGCTTGAATTGCTTTTTTTATAGCTGGTGTTCCACCAACTGGGGTGTATTTTGTTTTACCTTCTTTTATAGCACAAATTGCGGCATCTTTTATTTGTTGTGGCGTATCAAAATCTGGCTCACCTGCTGAGAAGCTAATAACATCTTTCCCACTTGCTTTTAGCTCTCCTGCTTTTGTAGATATTGCTATTGTGCTTGAAGGCTCCAATAGGCTCATTCTTTTTGCTATTTTTATCTGCATTTGTATTCCTTAGTTTTTTATAAGTTTATCCAAAATATTATATATATTTAATGTTATAATTGCTTATGTTCAATAAATTCATAAATAAACTACCATTTATAATAATCTTAATACTCATCTTTAATGCATGTGGTTATAAAGCTCCTCCAAAATACAAACCCACAAAAGATAAATTATCACAAATACAAAACAAAGGCAAATAATGGATAATATTTTAGTATTAGATTTTGGCTCACAATACACCCAGCTTATCGCAAAGAACATAAGAAAAGATGGCATATATTGCGAGATTGTTCCATATTCTACAAGCATAGGAGCAATCAAAAAAGCCAACCCAAATGGGATAATATTAAGCGGTGGACCTTCAAGTATATACAAAAAAAATGCCTATATGCCACATAATGATATTTGGAAGCTTGGCATACCAATTTTAGGTATTTGTTATGGGTTGCAAATAATTGTTCACAAATTTGGCGGGGTAGTTAAAGAAGCAAAAAAACACGAATACGGCAAAGCAAGGCTACAGCTAACATTTTCTGGCAAAAAATCAAAACTGCTAAAAAACATCAAAAACAATGAGATTGTATGGATGAGCCATGCTGATAAAACAATCAAATCGCCCGATGGTTTTGATGTTATTGCCAAAAGCAAAAATGCCCAAATTTGTGCATTACAAAATACAAAAAAAGATATTTATGCAATGCAGTTTCATCCAGAAGTCGTTCATAGTGTGCAAGGTAGCGATATTCTTGCTAATTTTACAAACAAAATATGTAAATGCAAAAAACAATGGAATATGCAAAACTTTGCAAAAAACCAAAAACAAGAAATATTAAAAGTAGTGAAAAACAACAAGGTAATATGTGGTGTTAGCGGTGGGGTTGATAGCTCTGTTGTGGCTTGTATGCTAAACTCTTACATAGGCAAACAGCTTATTTGCGTATTTATAGATAATGGGCTTTTAAGATATGGCGAGGTTAAAGAGGTGCAAAAAATGTTTAAAAAACAAAAAATTAACCTTGTTAGCATAGATGCCTCAAAACAATTTTTAGACAAGCTAAAAGGCATAAAAGACCCTGAAAAAAAGCGAAAAATAATAGGCAATACTTTTATAGAGGTATTTGACAATTATGTAAAATCTCACACAAAAGCAAACAAAAACAATGATGATGAAAAAATAAAGTTTTTAGCACAAGGGACATTATATACTGATATTATAGAATCAGTTAGCATAAAAGGACCTTCTAAAACCATAAAAAGCCATCATAATGTTGGCGGATTGCCAAAAAAAATGAATTTAAAACTAATAGAGCCTCTAAAAGAGATTTTTAAAGATGAAGTAAGGGAGCTTGGAGTTGAGCTTGGAATTAAAAAAAGCTATATAAACCGACACCCCTTCCCTGGACCTGGACTTGCTATTAGAATAATGGGAGGCATTACACAAGATAAGCTAACAACCCTACGAAGTGCTGATAAAATACTAATAGCAAACCTAAAAAAACATAAATACTACAACAAAACTTGGCAGGCTTTTTGTGTGCTTTTAAACACAAAAAGTGTTGGGGTTATGGGAGATAATAGAACTTATCAAAACACTATTTGCATAAGATGTGTAGATGCAATTGATGGAATGACTGCAACTTTTTCTAGACTTCCTTATAAACTATTAGACGCCATAAGCGCACAAATAATAAACGAGGTAGAAGGTGTTAATAGAGTGGTTTATGATATAAGCTCAAAACCACCTGCTACGATAGAGTGGGAATAACACTCTTAAATAGGCTTATTTAATATTTTAGCCATATTAAAAGAGCTTGGGTATTTTAGATACTCTTGCAAAACTTTGGCATTAGCCTTAAACTCTGCTTTTTTATCTGCCCTATCAACTACTTGCAAATAATACTCATACATTGCTACCTCATTACAATCTTGTTGCAATAGCTCTTTGTATGGTGGGTTTTTGCCAAGCTTTTGATATATGATATTTGCCAAAGCTACATATTTCATTTTAAATATCTTGCTACCCACAAAAAAATCAAATGCCTTAGCCTTGTAGCAAATTGCATGTGCCACACCCAAAATAGCACATTGCAAAGATGCAGTCCCAGAACAAACAAACACAAATGTAGCATTTTTTACAATATTTACAAAATCGTTAGATATTTCAAACTCGCTTATATCGCCATAATATTGCTCTATTTTATCTTTGCTAAAACTCTTTGGAATAATCAAATATGCTTTTTTTGATATTTTTTTAACCAATCTTTTATATATTGGCATAAGCTCTACTATCTCGCTTTTTCTTGAACCAGGCAATATTACTATATAATCATCTCTACTCTTTGTATTGGCAATGCTTTTGCGATCAATCTCATCTAATATCGGATGACCTACATAATTATATTTATCTTTATATTTTGCATAAAGTGGCTCTTCAAAAGGCCAAATAGAGCATATATTATCGCAGTATTGCCCTATCACATCAACCCTGCCCTTTCTCCACGCCCATGCTTGTGGCAAAATATAATAAATTATATGCTTAGTTGGATATGTTTTTTTGATACTCTTCATCAAAGCCATATTAAACCCGCTAGAATCCATCAATAAAACCTTGTCGCACTCTTTGGCTAAATATGTCATTTTTTGTAGTAGTTGTTTAAAAAACATAAACTTTTTTATAGCCCCTACTATGCCTATAATTGCTGTATCTTCATTATTAATTGGTGGCATAATAAGCTCTATTTTATTGCTAAGATGGGGTTTTATATTCTCTAAATGTGCTAACGATGATGGCTCTAATGCACTCACTAAGATTTTCATATCAAGTCTCCAAATGCTATATTTTGCATAATTGTAGCACAATAGCATATACCAAAAGCCTCGTTGCTTATAAAATTTGATACAATATCAAATGCAAAAAAACAATTACACAAAACAACAACTTAACAAATTAAACAAACTACGAACAAAATTAGATAATTTTGATAATGAAATATTGTTTTTACTACAAAAAAGATTTAAAATTGTAAAGCAAATAGGCGAGTTTAAAAAACAACACTCGCTTAATGTGTATGACCCTACTAGGGAAGAGAGCATATTAAAACGACTATCACATATATGCAAAGAGCAAAAAATACCACTAAGTGATAAAAACATAAAAGATATATTTTTAGAAATATTTAGCATAAGCAGAGCCTTAGAAGCAAAACAAAAAATTGCATATTTGGGCCCACAAGGCACATTTTGTGAACAAAAAGCAATACAATTATTTGGCAATAATGCAAACTTGCTACCCATAAATAATATAAATGGTGTATTTAATGAGGTTCAAACCAACAATGTAGCATTAGGATTAGTGCCGTTAGAGAACTCACTTGGCGGAATGGTAAGCGATACTTTATATGCACTTTATAATCATTCTTTGTTTATAACATCTTGCAATGATATGCCAATAGAGCACTCATTATGCTCAAATGCAAAAGAGCTAAAAGATATCAAAAAAATATATTCAAAAGATATTGCCTTTTTGCAATGTAGCGAGTTTTTAAACAATCATAGCTCACTAAATGCAGAGCTCATAAACACCTCATCTACAACCAAAGCCATACAATATGCCAAAAACAACAGCACAAGTGGTGCTATTTGTCTATCTTTAAGTGCAAAAGCACAAGGTGTAAATGTTTTGTATGACAATATACAAAATAATAATGAAAATATTACCACTTTTATAACAATCCAAAAACAAGCAAATTTTCAAAAAAAACATAAAACTATATCTATGCTCGTAAAAATGCAAAACAAAAGTGGTGCTTTGGTTGAGTTTTTAAGCTCATTTAAAAAGGCTAATATAGATCTTAGCAAGATTGAGAGCCATACCATAAACGGCGAGCTTGTGTTTTATATACAGGCAAATGCTAACTTTTATGATAAAGGGTTAATAAAAATTATCAAAAAAGAAAAACAAAAAAAATTATCAAAATCTCATAAGATAAAAATATTAGGCTCGTGGTAGTTGTTATTTAAGCAAATGCTATTTTAACCTATCAATGTTTTGTTGATAAGCTAAAATGTTTTGTTTATAACAATGGCTATGTATTGTAAATAATTAAACTACACTACTTAGGGGGTTG
>CAZXTK010000045.1:0-10380 GCA_964643665.1 uncultured Campylobacterales bacterium | reverse complement strand
CTCTAAACCTCCCAAAGATGTATAGCCACCTTCTACATAGAAGTAACTTACATCAAATTGTTTTCCAACTCCATCATATGTGTGATCACCATTTCTATCGTTCGCAGTAGTATGAGTATAAACATCAAATTTTTCTATAGTTTTTCTTACTAAACTTTTATCATCTTTGTTAAATAATTTATAATTCTCCACGGTTGATATGGGTGGCTTTGTTTTGTCATAATATTTCATTGTGCCACGATCATTGATGGCTAAATATTTATTATTAGAATACGCAATTACTTCATCACCATTTTCTTTGCTGTAAAATTCAACTTTTGCGTCATCTACTTTTAGTAGTTGCTTTATTTCTCCACCATAAATGCTACTTACGATTGTGGTTTTTCCATTCTCTACACTTACTTTAATTGCAGAAGCTCTTTTGTTTAAGTCTGCAAAATAATCATTTTGATTAGTTTGTGCAGGCTCATACCAAGATGCTTCAAACTCTCCATAAGGTTTCTCTTTGCTAACAGGAGATTTAATTAGCAAATTCACTACTGTTGTTAATATATAGTCATTCCCATTATCTTTATACGCATACAGTTTAAGAACCACATTGTCATCATTGTCATATTTGGCGTCAACTACCAATTTGCCTTTTCTATCTGTTGTATTTAAATTAGTGACATATTTACCTTTTCCTACATATTTTTGAAAGTGTGTTATTTTTATAGTTTTTAATATATTATTAACCAATATAAAGTATTCACTACCAGTTTCATCCCATGTTATAACTTCTTGTTTGTCATAATCAGTAGTAGTTGTAGTAGCCTCATGTGTAGTAGCAATCTCATAAGTGGTTGCATGTGTATTTCGTGATTGCAAAGAAATCCTATTGGGCAATATCTGAGCTCCGTTTCTTATAGCATCTCTTAATTTCTTATTTGTTGCCTTAGTGCTTGCACCACCACAAGCATTAAATCCAATTATAGCTATTAACATAGCTATTATATAAAATATTTTTTTCATTATTTTTCCTTCTGTTAAATATTAAAATTGCTTTAGTAGTAACTATACATTTAAATTATAACACAAAAACCTAAAAAAATAAAATTTAAAACTCTATGGCTGTTTTAGTGTGTTGGTTGTTGTTTATATTTGCTTATCGCCTATTTCATACTCTATATTATTTTGCTCTAACAGCTTTATTAGCTTGTCAAACTCTCTATCTACTTTTTGTTTGTTTGTAGAGCTTAGATGCAAGCTTGTGGCTGAGAGTGTTTTGCTATTTTGCTCTCTCATCATAGGCAAAGAGCTTAAATCTATGCTCTTTGGTAGCTCTTTCATATAATCTATCAAAAAAGACTCTTTACAATATGCCAAAAGGACTTTTTTGTAAGTTTGCTCTGGGTTTTTGGCATAAAACTTATCTAATGCTTCATTGACCATAGGGTGGCTCATATTTACAAACCCCGGCATAAAAAAGAACCTATCTTGCAAATAAAACCCACTAACATTGTTGATAATGTTTTTTAGCAATTTTGCACCAACTGGCAAAGTTGCCATTGTTCTGTGGTGGCTTGTTAGGTTTTGCTCGCCAATGTGTTTAGCCATCAAATTTAGTGATTGTTGATGAAGATCCATTTTGCCATTGCTAAACACATTTGCCGCACAAGCTCTTGTGTAATCATCTGGGGTAGAGCCAATACCACCAAAACAAAACATCACACTCATATCATCTTTTTTGACAAGATTAAAAACATCTTCCATAAACGAAGGCTCATCTTTTATAACAAAGCTTGCTTTTTGCACCCAGCCTCGTTTTAAAAGCTGATTGTTTACATATTCAAAATGCCCATCTACTCGCCTACCATTTAAAAGCTCCGTGCCTATGATTACACTATAAAAATTCACACCAAACCTCTAAAACGAATTTATACATTCACATAATGTTGGATGAGCAAATATATATTCTCTAATCTCATCTAATTTTGTTTTTTTGTTTATAGCTACCAAAAACACATGTATCATCTCGCATGCATCTAAGCCTATTATACTCGCCCCCAATATCTCGCTGGTATCTTGTGAGTATAGTATCTTTACAAATCCGCCATCATCGCCTTTTATTTTAGCTTTTGCATTTGTTTTAAAAAATATTTTTTTTATGAGATAGTTTATGTTTTGCTCTTTTAGCTCGTATTCCTTTGCACCCACACTTGCTACTTGCGGGGAGCAAAAGGCAACATTTACACACAGGGCATTTTGTGGTAAGGCTTTTTGATGGAGTATATACTCTGCTACGCTTTTTGCCTCGTATTCGGCTTGATGAGCTAATGACGCAGAAGAGATAATGTCGCCTATTGCAAATATGTTTTTTGTGCTTGTTTGTAGGTTGTTATTTACCACTACAAAGCCTCTTTCATCTACCTCTACATCTGCGTTTTCTAAACCAAGGTTTTTGGTATTTGGCACTCTACCTATGGCAATTAGCGCTACATCATAAGCTTGGCGTATGTTTTTTTGATCTGCGCCCTTTTTGTAAGCAATATCAAACATCACTTCATCTTTTGTTTGTGATACATAGCTTGCATTTGCATTTGTATAAATATTTATGCCTTTTTTGCCAAGCTCACGAGCAAGAGTTTTTGATACATCGCTATCTTCAAATGGTAATATATTACTTGCACCCTCGCATATTGTTACTTCTGTGCCAAAAGTGCTAAAAAAACTTGCAAACTCTACACCAATAACACCACCACCAACTATTAGCATACTCTTTGGTAAGCATTGTAGTTTGAATACATCGCTTGATGTTATAAGTTTGTTATGATCAATGCTAAAAGCGTTTATCTCTCTTGTGCTTGAACCAGCAGATAGCACAATAATATCTGCTTTTATGGTTTTTGTTTGATTGTTAGTGCAAGTTAGCTCTATTTCGTTTTTGTTTAGCAATTTAGCATTAGCTTTAAACACATCAACACCTAAACTTTTGCATTTCGCTTGTATTGTTTGGATAGATTGGTTTATTAGCTCTTGTGTGTTTTTTTGCAAGGTTTGTAAGCAAAATTCGCTCTTTTGTGAGTTTATTGCTATTCCTAATTGCTGTGCTTTTTGGATATCTTTGTAGTAACTTGCACTTTGTAGGTAGTTTTTTGTAGGAATACAGCCTTCATTTAGGCATACACCACCAAGGTTGGATTTCTCTATAAGTGCTACTTTTTTGTTTGATGCCTTTGATGCTAACGATAGAGCTAACTTATACCCACTAGCACCTGCACCTATTATTACAATATCATAATCCATTTTTGCTCCATTAAAAATCTACTCTAATCCAAATACTCGCTTGCCAAATAAGAGCTTCTTGCATAAGGTTCGCTTTTTACATACAAAAAGCCAAGCTCATAGGCAAGAAGCTCATATCTTTTGAACTGCTGTGGGGTTATATATTCTAAAACTCTCTCATATTTGCCAGAAGGTGCTAAATACTGCCCAATACATAGCAAATCACACTTCACTTTTCTTAAATCTTTTAGTGTTTGTATGACCTCACTCTCACTCTCGCCAAGCCCAACCATCATAGCGCTTTTTGTTTTTATGCTATCTTTGCCAAGCTCTTTTAGTGTTTTTAGCACTTGCAATGAACGCTCATAATTAGCCTCGCCCCTAATATCGCCCCTTGCTTGTATGGTTTCTATATTATGGCCTATTATATTTGGTTGTGCCTCAATCACCATTTGCAAGCAATTTTTATCTGCTCTAAAATCAGGGATTAAAAGCTCTATGTTTAGATTAGGCAGGTTGGTTTTTAGATGTTTTACAACATTTGCATAATGGCTTGCACCATAATCGCTCAAATCATCGCGTGTTGGAGAGGTTAGTACAATATGTTTTAGCCCTAAGGCTTTTGCACCTTGCAATAATTTGTCTGCCTCGCTTGCATCTATTGGTTTTGGTTTGCCTCTATCTACATCGCAAAATGTGCAAGAGCGTGTGCAAATAGTGCCAAGTATAAAAAAGGTTGCTTCTTTTTGCGCAAAACACTCACTAATGTTGGGGCAAGAGGCCTCTTGACATACTGTGTTTAGCCCAATGTCTTTTAATAACATATCCATTTTGCTTTTTTTGCTAAAAGCTATTGGCTTTCTAAGCCACATTGGCTTTCGGCCTAATGGGTTGTTTTTTTCTCTAATTCTTTTAGGTTTACTTGTGTTGGTAACAGTGTTTGTATCGCTCAAAATTACCTCTTGTATTTGCTATAGTTCTTTATTTGATTAAAGAGTTAATATGCTCTAACATAGAAGCTACAACTTCTTCTATGCTTTTTTCGCCATCTATTTTTTTTAGTAGATTCTTTTTTGTATAAAACTCTTGTATTTCTTGCAATGGCTCTAAATAAACTTGCATTCTATTGTTAAATACTCGCTCATTATCATCATCGCCTCTGCTTCTGCCAAGAACTCTATCTAATGCAGTCTCTTTGCTTACTACTACTTCTATTACGCTTTTTAGCTCTACATCATCGCTTTGTTTTAGATAATCATCTAATGCACTAAGTTGCTCGCCACTTCGTGGATAACCATCTATGATAATTGTTGAAGTAGGGGCTTTTAGTATTGCGTTTATTATTGTTTTTATAACAATCTCAATAGGAACTAAATTACCATTTGAAGTATAGCTCTCTATTATTTTGCCAAGCTCACTACCTGTGCTAATCTCATCTCTTAGCATATCACCTGTTGAATAATGTGTGATGTCGCTGTTGTTTTTTGCAATAATGCTTGCATCTGTCGTTTTGCCACTTCCTGGTGCGCCTATTACCAAAAATAATTTTTTTGCCATTTGTTATCCTTTTGTGTTTTTGCGATTATAGCATTTTGTTTATTGACATTTGTTAAGCATATAAGCCAAACAATTAATAATTTAATCAAACTTTATATATAATCAATATCAATCAAATAAAAAGGATAGCATAATGAAAAAGATAATAACATTAATAGCAATATGTGGTTTGTGCGTAAGTGCAAATGCGCAAGAGTTTAGAGCTTATGGCTCAAAAAGTTTAGGTATGGGTGGAGCAGGTGTTGCATCTGTTAGGGGCGCTTATTCTGGATATTACAACCCAGCTTTAATAGTTGCGAGTGATTATTATACAGATGTAACATTTGGTGCTACTTCACAAGCTAGTGAGGGGGGGTTTACTAATTCAGCTCAAAAGATAAAAGATTTAAATTTATATAAAGTTTTAGGTGGCTTAAAAGATCAGCTACCTACACTAACTACAACTTTTGATATTACTAACGGGGCGGTTAAGGTTGATATTCAAGGGGGTGTAAAAAAAGATGATTTGAAAACAATCAATGATGGTATTGGCATTGTAAATGGTATGGGCAAGCAACAATTACTTGTTGCAGTATCTCCTTATACAAGTGTTCAAGTAGCAAGAGCCATAGCAGTTGGTTTGTATGGAGAGATTGCAACATCTGGCACTCTAACAACTAATGCCAATGCTGATACACTTATAATTGAAAATACTAAATTTGACCCAGCGAGTAGATTGGTTAGTTTAAACATACCAACCCAAGCACTTAAAGATAAAGCCGAAAAAGAGTTAAACAAATATAAATATTTAAAGATAGACAAAAATACCGGTAAATATACTTTTTCAAGCAAAGAAGAATATGAAAAAAGCTCTTTTATCAATGCTATGATTGGCAAAAACCCTAGCATACAAGCAAAAGTAGCCATAACAGCTATTTTTGATATTCCTGTTAGTTATGCTACTAAATATAATCTTTTTGATTCAAGAAATGATATTAGAGTTGGTGGTAGCTTAAAAGCCATTATTGTTGCGCAAAAAATGACAAAAATGCGACTTGATAAGGTTAAAGAATTTAAATTGCCAGATTCTGAGAGTGCAATGAATTTGGGATTAGATCTTGGAGGTGCTTATGTGTTTAATAATGATGGTTTGAGTGATGGATTAACCTTGGCTCTTGTTGCAAAAAACCTAAACTCCCCATCGTTTGATGTTAATAACCACACTATAACAATAGAGCCACAAATAAGATTTGGTGTTTCGTATCCAATGTGGGGTGATACATTAGAGGTGGCTTTGGATTATGATATTACAGATAATCACTTAACAGAGTCTAAATATACATCTCAATATGCAGCAATGGGTATAAATTATGAGCCATTTTCTTGGCTGGGTGTTAGAGCAGGAATGAAGCAAAATATGGGCTCAAACCCTATAACTGATAAGCCAATTATTACATTTGGGTTGAATACTGGGTTAAAATGGTTTCAACTTGAAGGGGCATTTGGTATAGCTACTGAGAAGTTTGAAATTACAAAAACAGATGGCAAGGTGCAAGAGCTGCCAGCTTATTTGGAAGGCTCTTTTGCCCTCGTGTCTAAATGGGGTAGCAAATATGTTAGAAAACAACCACCAGTTAAAAGAGCAAAAGCAAATATAAAAGTAAATAAACAATTAAATACAAAATCAAACAAAGCTCAACAAGATCTCAAAAAAGAAGTAAAGAAACTAAATAAAGCAGTATAGTTTTGCAAAAAATATTAAATTATTTTAAATGTGGATAAGCTATTAGCACTATTGGCAATATGTGGTTTGTGCATAAGTGCAAATGCGCAAGAGTTTAGAGTTTATGGCTCAAAAAGCTTAGGTATGGGCACAGCAGGTGTTGCATCTGCAAAAAATTCGTATTTAGGATATTTAAATCCAGCCTTAATTGTTGATAATAATTATGCAAATATGGTCTTAATCGGCGGTGTTGGTGGCGGTGTTAGCGAAGGTGGTTTTGCTAACTCAGTGCAAAGAATTAAAGTTTTAGATTTATATAAGATTTTAGAGGGTATCAAAAACAATATACCTGATGTAAAGGTTGTTGCTACTTCTACTTCTCCTTATGTAAGCATTAAATTAGATGGCAAATTAAAAGACTATCAAAAACTAAATGAAGGTATTGATATTGTAAGCAAAATGGGCAATCAACAGCTACTTACTGTTATAACGCCTCATGCAAGTTGGCACATAACAAAAAATATGGTAGTTGGTTTATATGGTGAGATTACAACATCTGGCGAGCTGACAACTAATTTAGATGCCAATATGCTTATAATAAAAAATGATGGATTAGATATAGATGCAAAGATATCGGCATTAACATTATTAAACCAACGGCAAAAAGATGAAGCAAAACAAATATTAGCAAAATACAAATACTTAAAAATAAATACAAATAGTGGTGAATTTGAGATCTCAAATAAGCAAGAGTTTGAGAAAAAATCTTTTGTTAATGCGATGATTGGAGAAAACCCCAACATACAAGCAAAAATATCTATAACTAAGATTTTTTCAGTCCCTATAAGCTATGCAACAAATTATCATCTTTTTAATTTGCCAAATGATATTAAAGTTGGCGGTAGTTTAAAAAGTATTTTTATTATACAAGCACTAAAAAAAACAAAACTAAGCGAAGCTGAGGATTTTTTACTGCCGAGTGCTCAGAGTGCATTTTGTGTTGGATTAGACCTTGGAGGCGCTTATGTATTTAATAATGATGGTTTGAGTGATGGATTAACCTTGGCTCTTGTTGCAAAAAACCTAAACTCCCCATCGTTTGATGTTAATAACCACACTATAACAATAGAGCCACAAATAAGATTTGGTGTTTCGTATCCAATGTGGGGTGATACATTAGAGGTGGCTTTGGATTATGATATTACAGATAATCACTTAACAGAGTCTAAATATACATCTCAATATGCAGCAATGGGTATAAATTATGAGCCATTTTCTTGGCTGGGTGTTAGAGCAGGAATGAAGCAAAATATGGGCTCAAACCCTATAACTAATAAGCCAATTATGACAGCTGGATTAAATTTTGGGGCAAAATGGCTATATTTTGAAGGGGCATTTGGTATAGCTACTGAGAAGTTTAGATTTAAAACAGATGGCAAAACAAAAGAACTGCCAGCTTATTTGGAAGGCTCTTTTGCAATTGTGTCTAAATGGGGAGGCAATTATATAAGAAAACATCCACAAATTATTCAAAGAAAATCAAATTTTAATAATCAATTATACGATAAAGCCAACAAAGCAAAAGAAGAGCTCAAAAAAGAGGTAAAACAAATTCTTAAAGCGGTGTAATTTTGCAAAAATTATATTTATTAGGTATGATTAGTTATTGGCAAAAAGGAGAGATTATGAAAAATATATTAAAAATAAGTTTATTTCTTAGTTTATTTTCTATATTTGCATTTGCAAAAAGCAGTGAAAATATTGGGATAATAAAAAATATGAAAGGCGAAGTAGTTGTAACTCGGGCAGGGGAGAGAATGGTTGCTAAGGAGGGTTTTGTTCTTTATAAAGATGACACTATAAGAACTGTTAAATTCTCAAAAGCTACAATAGAGTTTTCAGATGGCACTTTGGTGCATTTGGGTAAAGCTAGTAAGCTCAGAGTTAATGATTATCTTTTTGATGGCAAGCATTCTAAAGTTGCTCTAAATGCACAAGAGGGCGTGTTTCAAGTTATTACAGGCAAGATTGGCAAGATAAACCCACATAGATTTAATGTAAAAACAAGCTCTATCACTATTGGTATTAGAGGAACAAAGTTTGATATTAGAAATGAAAATGGCATAATAGATATCGGATGTTTCAAAGGTAAGGTTGTTTTAATTGGCAAAAGTGGTTCTAGTGCCTCATTATCTGCTGGGGAGGCCGTTCATTTAAAACATCAAGTGTTTAATCAAGATGATGTTGTAAAAGAATCGCATAGTTTTTTTACCTTAGATAGTTTAAAAACCGGATACTATTTAATGAAAGATATTAATTCCAAACGAGGCGTTGTTGGATATGCTAAAAAAGGCTCAAAAATCGTATCTAAATTTGAAATTGATGAATTAGCGAGTATTGATTTTGGCGATAACTCTTATATAGAAATAGATAAGAGAAGGTTTGAGAAATTAAAGTTTTTATCTAATAAATAAAAACACTCTTTAATATGGATAGGGTTTTAGCCCTATCTTTTTTCTCTTCAATAGGGTTTACTTATTCACAAATTTATTTAGCTCTCTTAAAATATCATCATCATCTTTGCTATTTGCTTTTAGTGTAGTGTTTGGTGTGTCTTCTTTGTTATATATTATGGTTATATTGTTGTTATAGTTGCTAATACTTTTTATATCTTTCTCTTGTGCTTTTATTTTTATTATCATTAAATCGCAAAATCGTTGAGTTATATCATCACTACTACCAAACCTATCTTGCATTTCATCTATTATCTCAAACACTTCTTCTTTGCTCTCGCATTTTGCTAATCTTCTATATAAATCTAATCGTAGCCTATCTTCAAAAACATACTCAGGGTTTATATATGCTGTTATGGTTAGGTTTAGCTCGCAATTATTTGCTATTGTGGTGGTTTCTTGGTTGTCTTTTTTGCTACTTAGGCTAATAATTGCATCTTCTAACATTCTCAAATACAGCCCATACCCAATTTGCTTGATATGTCCGCTTTGATCTTCGCCAATTATGTTTCCACCGCCTCGTATTTCTAAATCTCGCATAGCTAAACTCTCGCCACTTCCTAAATGCGAGTTTTTTTCTAATGCTACAAGTCTTTTTATGGCATTTTCGTTTAGCTCATCTTTGTCGTCTACTAAAAAATAACAATACCCCTTGCTTTTGCCACGACCAACTCTTCCTCTTAATTGATGCAAATCTGCAATACCAAAATTGTTTGCGTTTTTTACTATTATTGTGTTTGCATTTGGCAAATGTATCCCACTTTCTATTATGCTTGTAGCTAATAATATATCAAACTCTCTATTAGCAAATGCTTCTATTATCTCTTCTGCTTTTTTAGGCGGTATTTTAGAGTGAATAATCTCTATTTTGATATTGTCCTCGCCTAATAAACTATAAAGATATCGTCTATTATGCTCTATTGTTGCTATTTTGTTGCATATATAAAACACCCCTCCGCCACGCCTTTTTTCTCTAAGTATTGCTTCTTTTATGATGTTGTCATCTTGCTCTTTTAAAAATGTAGTTACACCCTCTCTTTGTGTGGGTGGTGTCAAAATAGAGCTTATTTGTTTTACTTTGCTAAGTGCCAAATTTAGAGTCCGCGGTATTGGAGTAGCGCTCATAAAGAGCATATGAACATCTTGTTTGATTTGTTTTATTTTTTCTTTTTGTTTTACACCAAATTTATGCTCTTCGTCTATTATAATAAGAGCTAGTTTTGCACAATAAGGAATGTTGAGTAGCGAATGAGTGCCTACTAATACATCTATATCTCCATTTACATATCTCTTTTTAATCTCATCTGCTTGTTTTTTTGTATTGTTTGAGTTTAGTTTTTCTAT